>CAJYOV010000154.1 GCA_913776405.1 Pseudobdellovibrionaceae bacterium | reverse complement strand
CATTGACCCAGGCGCCGTTTTAACACTCGGCAGTAATCGGTTGCGCAGAATCGTTTAGACTCGAGAAGGCTGAAGCCGGCCAGATCATCCAGATGACTGAGCGTGGAGTCGCGCTCAGACAGTAAGCGTTCTTGTTCTAAATTTTGATCTCAGGTGAGTTTACACACGGAAGTGGAGCCTCTCTCGAATGCGCGCTAGAATTGTGATCCTTTTGGTTTTCCTCTGTGGTTTGTGGTCGATTCTGATCGCGCGCGCGGCTTTCCTTCAAATCATTCCGAATCAAAGACTTCAGTCTCTTGAAAAACGTCAGTTCGAGTCTGTTGTGACGTTGAACGCACGTCGTGGTGACGTGGTTGATCGTAACGGTCACGAGCTCGCAGTTTCGATGGCGACATATTCTGTTTTTGCCGATCCAAAAATTATCGAAGAGCCGGCGAAAGTTCGTAAAATTTTATTCCGTGCGCTCGGTCTTCAACCGAAGGTGATCGATCAAAAAATCCGCGATAAGAAGAAGCGTTTTGTTTGGATTCAAAGAAGTGTCGATCGGCCAACGAAAGATCTCATCGAATCGAACATGAAGGCGCAGAAACTTCGCGGTATCGGTTTCGTGACTGAGTCGAAGCGTGTTTACCCGAACGATCGGCTTCTCTCGAACGTTCTTGGTTTCGTCGGTCAGGAAGAAAACGGCCTTGAGGGTCTCGAGCTTCGTTACAACGATCAGTTGAAGGCGGGCCGCAAAAAAGTTTCGATGAAGAAAGATGCGCGCGGTCGTCCGCTGATCGTCGGCAGTCAGATGTTCACGCAAGCGCCAGATGGAGCCGACGTTCAATTGACCATCGATCGTGAGCTTCAGTTCGTTCTCGAACAGGAGCTGCAAGGCGCGGTCGCAACGCACGAAGCGGATTCTGCGGTAGGTGTGGTGCTCGACGCACAGACGAGCGAAGTTTTGGCGATGGCCTCTTCGGGAACATTCGATCCGAACAAAGCCTCCGACTTCACGCCGGATCGTAAGCGCAATCGCCCGGTAACAGATGCGTTTGAGCCGGGTTCAACCATGAAGACATTCGTGCTCGCGGGCGCTTTGAACTCCGGCTTGATTGAGCCGAAAACGCAGTTCAACTGTGAGGGCGGCGCGTTCCGAATCGGCAAGCGTGTGATTCACGAAGCTGATGCCCACCACAAGTTTGAGAAGCTCACAGCATCACAGATCTTGATGTACTCATCGAACATCGGAACGACGAAAGTGGCGTTCAAGATGGGCCGCGATCTTGTCAAAGACACATACAAACAATTCGGCTTCGGTGAGAAATCGGGCATCGATCTTCCGGGCGAATCGCGCGGGATTATCCAGGGCGGGCAGTGGAGCGATCACCTCCTTGCAAACATCTCGTTCGGTCACGGTATTGCGGCGACGCCACTACAAATTGCAAACGGCTACGCGGCGATTGCGAACGGCGGCTTCTTGAAAAAGCCGTTCATCGTGAAATCAATTCGCGACTCTGAAACGCAAGACGTGACTGAGATGAAACCGCAGGTGATCCGTCAGGTTCTGACTCCAGACGCGGCAGCGAAAATGCGTTTAATGCTCGCAGCGGTTACTAGCGGCGACGGTACTGGCACGAACGCTCGTGTCCCAGGTTATCCTGTTGCGGGTAAAACCGGAACGGCGCAGAAGGTGAACCCAAACGGTCGCGGCTACATCAAAGGTGGTTACGTTTCTTCATTCGCAGGCTTCTTGCCAGCAAATGATCCGCGGTTTGTGATCTACATCGCAGTCGATCGCCCACGTAAAGGTTATTACGGTGGTTCAGTTGCTGCTCCGGTCTTCTCTCGCGTTGCGAAGTTTGCGGTTCGTCGCGCAGGTCTGGCCCCTGTTCTGATCAACGAGGAAAATATCATTAAGAACGCCGACCTTGCTGCGAACGACGTTGACGGGATGGACGGCGAAGAGACTCGCTTGCCAAAGCGACCTGTACTTTCGGTTCAGGATACGCCGATGATTGCGAGCGCGACTGCGACTTTAAAAACGAGTGAGACAAACTCGGCTCCTAAAGCTGAGTCTGCGCAAGACGCGCTTAAACCAGCGGTTGTCGACGTGGCAACGTCGGACATTCTGAGAAAAGCGGCGTCTGCAGATCCAAATGCAGCGGTTCCAAACTTAGAGGGTCTTACGCTACGCGAAGTGCTGACACGCATCTCGGGAACGGGCGTTAAAATCCGCGTTCACGGCGAAGGCGTCGTTTCCAAAACGGTGCCGGCTGCAGGCACTTCTCTCGCGGCAAAAGAACTCAATATCTACCTGAATCACTAATTGCTCGCCTGGGTTGGACCTGACAGAATCTAACCCATGACTTTGCGTGAGCTTTTCTCGATTTTTCCGACGGCAAAATTAGGTGCGTTCGCGGACGAGCACGTCTCGAGCCTGTGTTTCGATTCGCGAAAGCTCGAGCCGAAATGCGTTTTCGTCGCAATCAAAGGCGGCAAATCCGACGGTCACGATTATCTCGTGCTCGCAGCCGAAAAAGGCGCGCTTGCTCTCGTCGTTCAAGATGAATCAAAAGTGCCGAAAGATTTCTTAGGCTCCGTGCTCGTTACTCAAAATCCACGCGAAGCGCTAAACAAGCTTGCGGCTTTTTATTTCGGTGAGCCTGCAAAATCGATGTTCTGTGTCGGCGTTACGGGAACAAACGGCAAGACAACAACGACTTACATGGCCGAAGCCATTTTCGCAGAAGCGGGGAAGCCTGCTGGTGTTGTGGGCACGATCAATCACCACTTCCAAGACCATATCTGGAAGACCGAGATGACAACGCCCGATCCGGTGTCATTTCAAGAACGCCTGAAACAATTCAAAGACCTTGGCGCCAAGACGGTCGCGCTTGAAGTCAGCTCGCACGCGCTCGATCAAGCTCGCGTTGACGAAGTTCCGTTCGATGTTGCCGTGTTCACGAATCTCTCACGAGATCACCTCGATTATCACAAAGACATGGACGAGTACTTCGAGGCGAAAAATAAACTCTTCCGTGATCTACTTTCTCGTTCAACAAAGCCTCAGCCAACGGCTGTCATCAATGACGAAGATAGTTACGCGAAAAGGATCGGCACCGCCTCGCGAGTTCGCCGTTGGACGTACGGGCCGAGTGCCCACTGTGATCTTCAATACACGATTTTGTCTCAAGGGTTCGGGGGCACGAAATTTCTTTTGAAGACGCCTTTCGGTTCAGCCGAATTTCAGCTCCTGATGGTGGGGCTTCATAACGTGGCAAACGCGTGCGGTGCGATTGGTGCGGCGTTGGCTGCAGACATTCCGCTCGCAACTTGCGTGTCAGCACTAGCGAAATTGCGTGGCGTGAATGGCCGTCTCGAAGCCGTGCCGAATCCAAAAGGTGTTCATGTCTTTGTTGACTACGCACACACGGACGACGCCCTTCACACGGTGCTTCATTATTTGAACGATATTCGCCGACAGTCGGGCATTAGCAATAAACTCATCACGGTGTTTGGCTGCGGCGGCGACCGCGATAAAGGCAAGCGACCGCTGATGGCTAAGGCTGCAATGGCGGGTTCAGATTTGGTTGTTCTTACGTCCGACAACCCAAGAACCGAAGACCCCGAGAAGATTCTCGACGACGCGATGGCAAGTGCGCCTGAGGGTTCACTTGGCAACAAACTGTGTCGCGATGCGGACCGCAACCGCGGTATTCAAAAAGCACTCGATCTTGCAGCGCCAGGCGACGTCGTCTTGATCGCGGGCAAAGGTCACGAAGATTATCAGCAAATTGGAATCACGAAGATTCCATTCAGCGACTTCAATGTCGTGAAGGAGATTTTGGGATGACAGAATGGAAAATGTCTCTCGAAGATTTAGTTGCGGGCACCGAAGGTAAAGTCGTTTCACAAATCGGTCGCGCGTTTAATGGCATCGGTACGGACACGCGCACCGACCTCTCAGGCAAAATCTTTTTTGCATTGAAGGGTGACAACTTCGACGCTCACGACTTTTTGTCGAAAGCGACTTCTGCCGGTGCGCTGGTCGTGCATCGGTTGCCAGAAGGGGTAGAACGAAAGGCTCTTGAAAGCGCCGTCACGATCATTCAAGTCGAAGACACGCTTAAAGCGATTCAAAAGCTAGCAAACTTCTGGCGCCACAAAATGAAGGCCACCATTCTCGGCATCACCGGCACGAACGGAAAGACGACGACGAAAGAATTTACGGCAGGGATTCTGTCGACGAAGTTTAAAGTTCAGTACTCAAAAGGCAGCTTCAACAATCATTGGGGTGTGCCGCTCTCCCTTCTGTCGATCCGCCCGGATGACGAAGTGGCCGTGATCGAGATGGGCATGAACCATCCCGGCGAACTGAAATTGCTCAACGAGATCGCGGAACCAGACGCCGTTGTTTGTACGATGGTGGGTCGCGGTCACCTCGAAGGTGTCGGATCGATCGAAGGCGTCGCAAACGCAAAGGCTGAGATTTATAAGTACGCACCGAAAGACGCGACCTTTATCTTCAACCGCGAGAACTCTTACACGCACAAAATGCTCGAAGAATGGGGCGCGAAGAAACCAACCGAGAAAGTTCTCACGTTTGCACCCCACGGTGATTGGCCAACGACCGACGTCGCACTCGAAGTGACATCGGCCTCAGCCGATACACTTCATGTGAAGGGTGAAATTCAAGGCCAAGGCGGTGAAACGACTGTTCCTGTTTTTGGTAAACACAACGTCACGAACTTAATGGCGGCGGCTTGCTTCGGTCTTTTCTGCGGCATGACACCTGATGAAGTTTGGAAGGCGCTCCCAAAAATCAAAATGGCTTGGGGTCGTAACCAATGGGTTGATCTTCAATCCGGTGCAAAGGCGCTTTTCGATGCGTACAACGCAAACCCTGAGAGCATGCGCGCAGCGGTTGAGAACTTCTCGAATCTCAAAGCTACGGGTCGCAAGATCGCAATTCTCGGCGAGATGCGTGAGCTCGGCGATCACGCAGCGGCTCTTCATCGGGAACTCGGTCGTGCCGTTGGCGCCGCGAAGTTCGATGAAGTTTGCTTCTTTGGCCCGAGCAAGCATGAGTTCGTAGCCGGATTGAAAGAGGGTGGCTTCTCGAAAAACCCAACACTTTCAGACACTTATGAACAAAATCTTGCTCTTAAAGCCCTGCCTGTGCTAGATGACAAGGACTTAGTGCTCATTAAAGGTTCGCGCGGCATGCAGCTCGAGAAAGCTCTCGCTGATCTCAAGCCTTTAAATTTCGACGGGAAAAAGTGATCGATGCTCTACCAGTGGCTTACTTCTTTGTCCGATCAGTTTTCTGCGCTCAACGTTTTCCGTTACATCACCTTCAGAACGTTCGTTTCGTTCTTCACGGGCTTTTTGGTTTGTTGGGCTACGGGGCCTTACTTCATCCGCGGTCTCGTGAAGAAACAAATGGGCCAAGTCGTTCGCGATGACGGTCCACAATCACATAAGAAAAAAGCCGGCACGCCGACGATGGGTGGCGGCTTGATCATGATCGGGCTTTTGGTGCCGGCCTTCTTGTGGACAAACCTGTTGGACCCGTTAGTTTGGGCAACATTGGTTGTGACAGTCGGTTACGGTTACATCGGGTACGTCGACGACTCTTTAAAAGTGACAAAGAAAAATACGAAAGGTCTTTCGGGCAAACTGCGTCTGGCGGCTGAGTTCGCAATCGCGGCAGCAGTCATCGGTGTTTTGATCTCGAAGTACAACTTCTCGACGGTCGTGAACATTCCGTTCTTCAAAAACGCGGGCTTCGACATCGGCTGGTGGTACATTCTCTTCGGCGGTCTTGCGGTCGTTGGGTGTGCAAACGCGGTGAACCTTACAGACGGTCTCGATGGTCTTGCGATCGTTCCTGTCATTATCTGCGCTGGCACGTTCGCAATCTTCTCTTACGTAGCTGGTAACTCAGCGATGGCGAGCTACTTGAACATCCCGCACATTCCAGGTGCAGGCGAGCTAACTCCGCTTGCGGGTGCGATGGTCGCAGCAGGCCTCGGATTTTTGTGGTTCAACACGTATCCAGCTCAAGTCTTTATGGGTGACGTCGGTTCACTCTCGATCGGCGGCTTTTTGGGTATCATGGCCGTTCTCACGAAGAACGAACTCCTCTTGATCGTCTTGGGCGGCGTGTTCGTCGTTGAAGCTTTGTCGGTGATCACGCAAGTGGCATCGTTCAAGCTCACGGGTAAGCGCATCTTCAAGATGGCGCCTATCCACCATCACTTTGAATTAAAAGGTTTAACTGAAACAAAGATCATCGTGCGCTTCTGGATCATCTCCATCTTGCTCGCGTTGCTCAGTCTCTCCACTCTCAAGTTAAGGTAAGTAATGACCCCTCCAATGTCCGAACTGAAAGATTTAAACGGTAAACGCGTTCTCGTCGTGGGCATGGCTCGCTCGGGCGTTTCCATGGTGAACTTCCTCCTCGAAAACGGGGCGCAGGTCACAGTTAGCGATCACAAATCGCGCGCCGAACTTGCTCCGGCCCTTGAGCAAATCGAAGGTCTTCCGAACCTTCAATTCGATCTCGGTGGTCACACACCGACGACATTCTTGGCTCTAGATCTGATGGTGC
>CAJYOV010000153.1 GCA_913776405.1 Pseudobdellovibrionaceae bacterium | reverse complement strand
GACAATGACACCGCTCGATTTCCTCGACTTCCGTGAGGCGCTTTACCCGGCTTCGGGATTCCAGAGTGTTCAAAATCGCATGATTGAGAATAAACTGGGGCTTCGATCGGATGCGCGCCTTCAATACAATTCACAGCCGTATACCGCTTTCGTCGGTAAAGACGACAAGCAGAAGCTTGAGGCCGTAGAGCAGGAGAAGTCGCTCTCAGAGCTCGTTGAAGCTTGGCTTGAACGCACGCCGTTCTTACAAACGAAAGGCTTCGATTTCTGGACATCTTATCGTGAATCGGTTCACGCTCTTTTTGAAGCCGATCGACAAATCGTTCTGAATCACAAAGTTCTGAGCGAAGAAGAGAAAGCGAAAAACTTAAAGACGATCGACGACAGTCTGATGACTTTCGATGCCCTTTTCGACGAAAAGAAATTTGAGGAACTTCGCAAGCAAGGCCTCTTCAAGCTCTCTTACAAAGCGATCCACGCAGCGCTTTTGATTCAGCTCTACCGCGATCAACCGGTCCTTCACCTTCCATATCAATTGATTCGCGCCCTCCAAGACATCGATGAACTCATGACAACATGGCGCTATCGTCACGCCTTGATGGCTCACCGAATGATCGGCCGCAAAATCGGCACTGGTGGATCTTCAGGTGCGCACTACTTGCAGGGTGCCACTGACAAACACCGCCTCTTTGGCGACTTCTTTAACCTCGCGACGTTCTTTATTCCGCGTTCATCGCTTCCGGCGCTACCGAAAGATATGAAACAACAGCTTGGATTTTTCTACTCAGCGCATTCGACAGGTAACGATTGAGCAACCAAGAAACTCGGCCAGAGTCCGCATCGAATTCGAAACCAGCACCGTCGAAAGCGAAGCGGTCCTATAGTGGCGCTTACCTCGTTGCTGCCGGAATTTTTTTGAGCAAAATTGCGGGCCTTGTCCGCATGCGGGCTCTCGCCCACTTCCTCGGAAGTTCAGAAGCGGCCGACGCGTTCTACGCTGCGATCAAGATTCCAAATTTCCCTCAGAATCTTTTGGGTGAGGGCGTCCTCTCGGCGTCTTTCATTCCGATTTACGCCAATTTGTTGGCAAAGGGCGATAAAGACAAAGCAGGCAAAGTCGCCGGAATCGTGCTTTCGCTCCTGACGCTTGTTACGTCTTTGATTGTGCTTGTCGGTGTTCTTACAACGCCGTTCTTCATTGATCTAATTGCGCCCGGTTTCCACGGCGAAAAACGCGAGCTGACGATTCAACTCGTTCGCATCATCTTTCCCGGCACAGGTCTGTTGGTGATATCGGCGTGGTGCCTGGGCATCCTCAACAGTCATCACAAGTTTTTTCTTTCGTACGCGGCACCCGTTGTCTCGAACTTGGCGGTCGTCGCGGTTCTCTTTTTCTTCCGTCATGAGAATAACGTTTCGAGTCTCGCGATTTACGCGTCTTGGGGCTTGGTCATAGGCGCGTTACTTCAACTTCTCGTGCAAGTGCCGACAACACTTTCGCTCGTACCTGAGTTAAAGTTAGGTCTCCAGCTGAAGATGGATGCCGTTCGAGATATTCTTCGCAACTTCTTCCCGGTTGTGATCAGTCGCGGTGTAGTTCAGCTGAGTGCCTACATTGACAGTATTCTCGCCAGCTTCTTACCTTCGGGCGCAGTTGCAGCGCTCGGCTATGCGCAAGCGATCTATATTTTGCCAATTAGCCTTTTCGGAATGTCGGTTTCGGCTGCGGAATTGCCGACGATGGCAAAAGCCTACGGCCAAGAAAACTTCAATGAGATCTTAAAGGGCCGTCTCAATTCAGCAAGCCGCAAGATCGCGTTCTTTGTCGTGCCTTCCGTTGCGGCTTTCTTGTTTTTAGGCGACGTTGTCGCGGGCGTTCTGTTTCAATCAGGCCAATTCGATTCGGACACAGCTCTCTACGTCTGGATGGTCTTAGCCGGCTCTGCCGTTGGGCTTCTCGCTTCAACTCTCGGTCGACTTTATTCGTCGGCGTTCTATTCGCTACGCGATACGCGCACACCGCTTAAATTTTCGATCATCCGCGTCGGCATCACGACTCTCCTCGGATACATCATGGGTTTGTATCTGCCCCAAGTTCTCGGAATCGATTCGCGGTGGGGCACCACCGGCCTCACAGCCTCGGCCGGCATTGCAGGTTGGGTTGAGTTTTACTGTCTGAGAAAGAAATTAAATCAGCGAATTGGACCAAGCGGACTGAACATCGGGTTCGTTTTGAAACTTTGGACAGCCGCGATCGTTTCATCTGGCGCAGCTTATGGTTTGAAACTTGCGCTCCCTCGAAGCGAGCATCCGTTTCTTTCGGGTCTAGTCATCATCGCGCTTTTCGGTGTGATCTACTTCCCGCTGACGTACGCACTTGGCGTTGAGGAATCGAGATCTGTCATGCGTCGCGTGCTGCGGAAGCGGTAGTGCGAAAGCCC
>CAJYOV010000152.1 GCA_913776405.1 Pseudobdellovibrionaceae bacterium | reverse complement strand
CCAGAAGGCTACGGTTATCGGCCGAATCTTCGACTGCCAAGATGCGGAGCCTCGAAAAGTCCGGGTTCATCGTGCGCGCCGCCTCTTGATCGACCCTCGGTGTGAGCGTGACTTCTTGATCGCGAATCCAAAATGAAAACTCGCTACCTTCTTGCGCGCGCGATTCTTTAAGAATCAAATCGCCACCGAGAAGAACACTCAGCTTTTTTGAAAGTGCCAGACCGAGCCCCGTTCCGCCGAATCGACGAAGCGACGGATCGCTCGCTTGCGAGAACGGTTGGAAGAGTTTTTCTGCATCTTCTTTCGTGATCCCAATCCCTGAGTCTTTGACGGACACGACAACAAAGCTTCGCGTTTCGTTATCGATGACTTCGGACCGATCTTCAAGCGTGACAACGATTGTGCCTCGTTGCGTGAATTTCACCGCGTTACCGAGGACGTTCGTCAGAATTTGGCGAAAGCGAACTTCGTCGGACTTTGTTTTACGCCCCGGCAGCAGTCGATTTCGTACTTCGATCGAAACACCTTTCGATCGCGCTTGCAGATTCAAGCCGCCCGTCACTTCTTCGACGATATCGATGACCGAGAATTCAGACCATTCGACAGACATTTTTTCGTTTTCGGCTTTCGCTAAATCTAAAAGGTCATCGATGAGGCCGCGAAGTTGCCTCGAGTTGCGCCCGATGGTTGCAGCCCACTCGCGCGGTTCTGGAGCGAGATTTTTTGAAGCCGTCAGTAAGTCGGAAAACCCCGAGATCACCCCGAGAGGTGTTCTCAGTTCGTGACTCACATTTGCTAAGAACCGGGTTTTGGATGCGTTTGCTTCCGACGCCTCATGGGCCGAACGGCGCGCTTCTTCGTATGGCATCGAAACGCACTCAACGAAGACAGCACGATAAACCATGAAGGACGCGATCGCTTTATAGATGTGACCGGCGAAATTATTGAGATCGTCGAATTCACGGTACAGCGTAAAGAAGACGCCGGCGAATCCGAAGATCAAACTCGCGCACCCGATCCAGTTCATACTGATCAAGTTTTTACGAACGCCTCGCCGCAAATAAATCAAACCCGCAACGAGACTCACGCAGATTGTGAAACTCTCAAGAATGACCTTGATATTCGTCAAGCCAGAGCCTGGCACGAACATGATCGGTAAGAAATCGGGCTGCGCCAAGATGAGCCTGTAGCAAGCCGCGATGAAGATCAGTGTCAGAGCCAGTAAACCGTAGCGTAAAGACTTCGAGCGAAGCTCCCGCGACGGCGCAAGGCTCACATAGAGAAAACCAAGCGAGCCAACCATACGGCTTACGATCCAAAAATAAATTGCCTTGTTTGGATTACTCGGCGTGATGAAATCAGGCATCCCGGTGAATGAAAGCGTATGACCGAGGTCGAACGCGCCCATCATCAAAGACACGAGACTCAAGATGACAATGTCTGTCGATCTCACATTCCGATAGGTAGCCCAGCCTACCGTGAAGATTGAAATGCTAACCAGAATGCCCATGAATTCGAGTGAGGTGTGAATCCAAAGATAATTGTCGGAGATGTCGTGGATCCACTTGCCCGACGGAAGGATTTCAATAATTGGAATGAGAGCTAGGAGAATGAGCGCGAGCAGCGGAGGTAAGAATGGCTGTTTAGCTGCGGGCACAGAGTTAGGCATGAGCGAACATCATGCCTAACGGTTTCTCTTTTGGGAAGTGACTTCAAACCTTGTGAAGTCACTTGTAGCAGGAGTCTTCGCTTACAATGAAGCTTTGTTTGCCGAATACCAGGATTGCCACTGTGCACGTCGCGACGGGATCGACTCACCCGGTGTGCCCATCGTCTTTGCAGTGATGCGCTCAAGAGCTTCGATCGCTGGTTCGTGAAGAGACTCGTCTTTGTCTTGGAGGACTGCGATGAACTTCGACTCGCGACCTTTACCCTCGATTTCGGCAAGCGCCTCGACGATGCGGCGGCGAATGAAAAGGCTCTGGCTCCGTTTGTAGTTTTCTTTTGCGTAGAGCTTCTGCCAGAGAAGCGGAGCACTTGCGACGTCTTTCGAGTTCACGATGACGTCGACCGCTGCCGAGCGCACGACCAAAGCTTTATCGTTTAAAAGCTTGCGCGCCCAAGCGACAGAACCTGCGCGATCGAGTTGCGAGAACGCGACAAGCCCTGCATTACGCATGAACCACTCTTGGCTCTTCATCGCTTTCTCGAGATCCGTTCGTGATTTTGCGCCGCCGACACGACCGAGAGCTGTGAGAGCTTTCCAGCGCAGATCCATGCCGTTCGATTTCTTGAACGCAATCGCCTGCAGATTTTTGTAAGCACTGTCTTGCGATCGAAGCTCGGCAAGTCGCTCTTCAAGCGGTCGTGATAAAGCGTCGACCGTCAACTGCATCGAGCCTGAAGCCCCCTGATTGCGATTCGACGGGATCGCCGCCTGTGACGCAACCCCGAAGCTAAGTGCCGTTACAAGCGCCAATCCTTGGGCTGCACGTAAAAATGATGCTGTTGTCATCGTTGACCTCCATCCGTAGGGTCTTTGAATTCGGCGAGTAAATCGTCTTCGCCGATCGAGTCTTCTTCGTTATCTGGATTAAATGGCGCAGCGGCTGAAGCAGGCTTCTTATCGCTCTCCTCGATCCCGCTCATCTCTTGAAGCAACTTGTCGGTATCGAGACTGCCCGAAAGCACGTCTTCACCTTCACCGCCTTCGCCGAGCGCTTCGACTTCGCTCAACATCTTCTCGGTATCGAGGGTCGCATCGAAGACAGACGGGTTCGCAATCGCAGTCAATTCATCGCCAGTGGCCGCAAGCTGACTTGCATCTTCGACGACAGGCTGACCAGCAGCCGGTGGTTTCGTCTCAGACACGTCCGAATCCTTGAGATCAACTTGCACGAAAGCGTCCGCTTGTTCATCAAGCTCAGCTGGAGTTGCTTCAGGTGGTTTCGATTCGGTAGGTGCAAGCGCGAAGAGTCGATCGATCTCTTCTTGAGACACCAGTTTCGCCGGATCTTTTTCAGGCGCGGGCTCGGCCGCTGGAGAGATCTCTGCAGATGGGGCCGCGCCGGCTGCAGGCGCGCTGCCTAAGCCCATCGAGGCAAGAAGGTCATTGATGCCAGCCTGAGCGGGATTCGCGCCTGGATCGACCGCAGGCGCGGGATCTTTCGCCGCGATCTCTTGCGCCTCTTCGACGAGTGCGCTGAGAAGAGCTTCCGATTCTGTCGCCGGAGGTGGCTCAACTGCTGCTGCTGCTGCTGCTGCTGCTGGTGCCGCCGACGATTCGGCGCGAAGGCGCTCGAGCTCGGCTTTGAGTTGCGCGTTTTCTTCTTTGAAAAGCGAGAGGTCTGCGATGTCGTCTTCGATGATTTCGTATTCCGACAAGCGCGCCTGAAGCTCTTCGATTTTTTGTTGAAGTTCGCCGACTTTCCCGTCGCCACCATCGCCGCCACTTGCTGCAGGCGCAGATTTTTGCGCAGCAACTTCAGAGTTTAAGCGATCGATTTCGCGAGCGAGTTCTTGAAGTTTGGTATCGCGCTCTTGAATCGCCTGATTGAGCTGAGTTGGATCAGCTGTTGCAAGATCGACTGAAACTGGTGCTTTAGCGCTGTCTCCCGCGGCACTTGCTGCTGCTGCGAAGCCCGTGAGACCTTGCGCGGCAAGAACGCGTTTCATCGCCGATTCAATTGCGCCTATGTCGAGATCGTCGGAGCCCGAGCGGCTTGAATCCCCCGCCCCGTGCTCTTTCTGCCCATCAGTTGAATTGATGTTTCGAATCAGAAGCAAAATCGAAGTCAGTAGAAACAAGACGACGAGACCGCCGATCACGTGTTCGATGTGATCGGAAAAATACCGAAGTGCGGCCGTCATATCCATGCCGTTAAGTGTGACAAAAAATTCGAAATCGAAGGACGAAAAACTCCGCGAAAGCGCTGCCTTATGACAAAGTCTAGCCTTCCGACCAGGTGCCATGCTAAACCGACTGTATGGCTAATTTCGTGTCTGGAAATTCCGAACCCAAATTTGATTTGTTGATCCTGAACGGAACGTGTCTTGTGCCTTCGCCGCAAGACCCCGAGCGTTTGATTCGTACACGCACCTCCATCGGCGTGAAGGCCGGTAAGATCGCAGCGATCTCAGATCAGTTGAAAGCCGAAGAAGCCGTTAGCGTTTTCGACGCATCTGCGCTGACAGTGCTTCCGGGCGCGATCGATTCGCAAGTTCACTTTCGCGAACCCGGTTTGACACACAAAGAGGATCTTGAATCCGGAACACGCGGTGCGGTTTTGGGTGGCATCACAGCCGTTTTTGAGATGCCGAACACGAAACCGTCGACGACAACGACCGAACAGTTTGAAGAAAAACTGCGCTTAGCGAAAGGTCGCGTGTGGAGCGACATCAGTTTCTTTATCGGTGGTTCGCCTGAAAATGTCGACAAACTCGCCGAACTTGAACTGCACCCGAACTGCTGCGCCGTCAAAATCTTCATGGGCAGTTCGACAGGCAATTTGCTTCTCGCCGATGACGAGAATCTGAAGAAGGTCCTAGGGGCCGGTCGCCGCCGAGTCGCGATTCACTCTGAAGACGAAGAACGCTTGAAAGAGCGTCGAGCTCTCGTCGAAGGCAAAAACGATCCGCGCCTTCACCCCGTCTGGCGCGACGAGACTACGGCGATCAAAGCTACGCAACGTCTCTTGAAACTCGCTCGCGAAACGAAACGCAAAGTGCATGTCCTTCATGTGACGACAGCCGAAGAGATGGACATCCTCAGAAACTCGAAAGACGTCGCGACTTGCGAAGTCACGCCTCAACACCTCACGCTCTCAGCGCCTGAAGCGTATGAACGGCTTGGCACTCTTGCCCAGATGAACCCACCTGTCCGTGAACAACGCCATCGCGAAGCTCTTTGGAAAGCGGTCAATGACGGCACGGTCTTCGTAATGGGCTCTGACCACGCGCCTCACACGCTTGAAGAAAAAGCGAAGCCTTACCCCGAGTCGCCTTCGGGGATGACCGGCGTGCAAACCATTTTGCCGCTGATGCTCGATCACATGAACAAAGGTCGCCTAACACTCGAACGCGTCGTTGAACTCATAAGTCGCAACAATGCGCGACTCTACGGTGCAATCGGTAAAGGTGAAATCAAAGTCGGTAACGACGCCGACTTCTCGATCGTCGACCTCGATCACGAGCGCACGATCGAGAACAAATGGATCGCCAGCAAATCGCTCTGGACACCTTACGACGGCATGAAAACAAAAGGGTGGCCCGTAGCCACCCTCGTTCGCGGTCAAGTC
>CAJYOV010000151.1 GCA_913776405.1 Pseudobdellovibrionaceae bacterium | reverse complement strand
CCTTGGTGTTGATGGCTTCTAAAACTTCGAGACCATTTAAAGCAGCGTCCGCTGTGAGTCCAAGACGCGAAAGCATTTGCATCGCGATCGAACGGTTCACCAGGTTGTCTTCGGCTAATAAGATTCGTAACGGACTCGAAGCTGGAGCTTCAGGTACACTCGCTCGGATTTCATGCGCTTGAGAGTCTTTCGTGCGAGCATCGGTCTCGATCAGCGGTTGCGGCGCAACCAGCGGCTGCACCGGGGCTTTGCCGGGCTCTAACACAAGGCTAAACCAAAATTCTGAACCTCGCCCGACCTCACTCTGAACACCGATCTCGCCACCCATAAGTTCGATGAGTCGTTTCGAGATTGAAAGCCCTAACCCAGTGCCGCCGTATTTGCGAGTCGTCGATGAGTCAGCTTGAGTGAACGGTGTGAAGAGACGTGCCTTTGCTTCTTCGGGAATGCCGATGCCACTATCGATCACGCTGACTGAAACGCTCATTTTTCCATCGGCCCGTCGTTTAACACGAGCTTCGACAGAAATTTCTCCAGTGTTTGTGAATTTCACCGCATTGGTTAGAAGATTCATCAGAATCTGACGAAGTCGACCGGGATCACCGCTCAAGATCGAGTCACCGTAGCCGGAGTGCGACCGACGCAGGTTCAACCCTTTTTGCGCAGCCGCAAAGCCGACACTCCGACAAGTGCTGCTAATGAGTTCCTCGAAATCGAAGCTAACAGCCTCGATGTGGAGCATACCGGCCTCTACCTTCGAGAAGTCTAAGATATCGCTCACGATCGTCATCAAGTTTTCAGCCGAAGATTTGACGGCCTCAAGATTCTCGCGCTGCTGCGGCTGAAGAGCGGAGTCGAGCACAAGAGACGTCATTCCGAGAATGCCGTTCAGCGGCGTTCGGATCTCATGCGACATGTTTGCGAGAAATTGGGACTTCGCATCGGTTGCTGCACGAAGAGCGCGATTCGTTTCGATCAGATCTTGCTCTTTTTGATAGAGCTCGGTCACGTCGTGCATCGTGCAGACCGCCCCGAGCTGGCGACCGTCTCTTCCGACGAGGCTCTGCCCGCTCGCTAAAAACCGACGGGTCTTCGCATTGATTGGAGCGACGACCATCTCAACGTCTCGGATATGTTCGCCGAGGAAAGATCGCATCAATGGAACGTCCTTCATTTCCATCAAGGTCTTTCCATCAGCATGGTAAAGCGTGTAGTACTTCGACCATTCTGACGGCGGCAAACTCAGGTCCAGATCGATGCCGTGAAATTCTTTAAGCGCTCTGTTGAAAAGAGTGAGCTTTCCTTCATCATTGCAAGCAACAACGCCATCGGAGAGATTTTCCAAGACGGCTTGGAGGAATTCGCGTTCTTTTTCGAGCGCCTGCTCAGTCTCAAGCTGTGCTTTCGCATGCTGTTTGGAGTCGAGAAGTTGAATGACAACCTTCGAGAGGCGCTCGAGCGTTCGCAATTGTTGCTCTGTAAGCTTTCGCGACTCCGTATCGAAAACGCAGAGCGTCCCGATTGCATCGCCCGAAGATGAATTGAGCGGGATGCCGGCATAGAATCGAAGTTGTTGAGGCCCAGTTACAAACGGATTGGCTAAGAAGCGCTCATCTTCCCTAAGATTCTCTACGACGACGGTTTTGTTCTCTTTGACAGGGATATCGCAAGGCGCATCTTGCCTTGGGGTTTTCATGGGGCGCACCCCGAAACCAGCGATCGTCCAGCACATCTCAGCGTCGACAAGCTGGATGGAAGCAATAGGTACAGCACAAATGTCAGCAGCAAGTGCCGCGATATTCTCGAGCGCTGGGTCCGATAGAGCGCCCAAGGTCATGTAGCGTTCGACTGTCTCAATTCTTCGCGCCGTCATGTTCGCCCCTGATGGAATCTTAATCGGAGTAAGATTCGCCTTGGGCAAGCCGCAGATCTGTTTATCGTGATTACGTCACCCACCCAGGTCATGAGTCCCGAACAGACACACTCGACTCGAGTCTTCCACTCGTGCTCACCCGATAAGGGGCCGGTACTGACGTCGAGTCCCGTAGTGAAACGCTCAAGAGGCTTCTAAACTGATTGCATGCACCAATACACGATCATTTTGATTGAAGACAGCCGCGATCTTCGCGAACTCCTTTCCCAAAGTTTGAAGGAACGAAACTTCAACGTTGTTGCGTTTGCTTCAGTCGAAGCTGCGCGCGACTTCATCTTCGAGCAAGATGAAAAAACAATCGTCTTATCTGACGTTGAACTTCCAGGTGCGAGTGGACTTGAGTTTCTGGCTGAATATAGAAAAGCGGACCGCACCGGCCCTTACTTCATCATGTCCGGCGGCAATTACACGGCGGAAGACGTCGCTACCCATGGAGGCACAGCGTTCTTCTCAAAGCCGTTTGCGACCGATGAGATGATCGCGGAGATCATGGAACGCTTGCAGAAGTTTGAGTGAATTGAACCGCGTACGATCTGAAGATGTACGCACAGATGAGTACGGCCACCGCGACGAAGCCGGCCCCTACAAAACCGATCTTATCCAGATGGCTAACAGCGGAGAGACTCCCGAAGAGAGCGCCGCTGCCAATACCAAGATTGTAAATTCCTGAGTAGCCTGCCATTGCGACGTCTTCCGCGTCGGGTGCGAAGGCAAGAATCAGATTCTGAAGAATCAAGTTGAAGAACACAAAGCTCACACCCCAAACGAAAATCGTAAGTAGCGTTAAAGCGTAGTTTGACAGTGCAAAGCGAAGCGCAAACAGACTCAACGCCACGATCGAAATTGCGATCAAGCCTGAAGGTTTGAAGCGATTTTTCACGAGCGGTGGTGCAACGAACCCGCCGATTAAGCCCGCGCAGCCGTACACCAGAAGCACGGGCGCTACGAGCTCGCCGGAAAAATGCGCCACGAATTGAAGAAAGGGGCTGATGAACGTGAATGCAGTGTAATGCCCGGTCATCATGACTGCCGTTAGCGCATACACCAGAAGCAGGCTCTTACGTTTTAACAATGGGCCGACACTTTTGAAGTCGCCTGAATTCTGGCTCGGTGTTGGGGGCATGGTCTGCCAGAGAACGACACCGATCACAAAAGCCGTGAATCCGATTAGACCAAATGAAAAACGCCAAGAAATGAGCTGGCCCAAAAACGTGCCGATCGGAATGCCCAACACCCCGCCAAGTGTCGCGCCCGTTGCGACGACGGTCATCGCGATCTCACGTTGACCCTTCGGCGCCAGGCGAATGCCAAGCGGAGTTGCAACAGCCCAAAAGACAGCGTGAGCGGCAGCGACGAAGAGCCGAGATGCGATCAAGAGGTCGAAGGTTGGCGCTAAAACCGTGAACACATGCGCAAGTACGAAGATTGCGACGAGCGTCAACATCAGTGGCTTTCGATCGAAACGCGCAACGTAGGCCGTCAGTGGAATAGAAAGCACCGCCACAATCCACGCATAGACGGTCATGACGATGCCCGTTTCAGATTCGGTCCGGTGAAACGCACGGGCCATATCTGAAAGAAGGCCCACCGGAATGAATTCGGACGTCACAAAGATGAAGGCGGCAAAGGCCACACTGAGTGTCGGGATCCAGGACTTCAGGTTG
>CAJYOV010000150.1 GCA_913776405.1 Pseudobdellovibrionaceae bacterium | reverse complement strand
AAATATCGCCCGTGCCGCTCGCCCACTGGGTGCTCGTAGCCGTTGTGCCGAGCGTTTGAGTTACCGCACCGTCGTAAAACTTTAAGACTGATCCTTCGAGCCAAACGTTTCCGGCTGATAAAGAACTTGGTGCAGAATGAGCAAGAGAAACCTGATCACCTGGCTTCGTGTATTGCGTTGAAGTGCCACCGATGAGCGCGGCTAACTCTACGTACTGAGCATTGCTGAGGGGCGACACATTTCCGAGAGCTCCGCCCGAATCGGCAACTCTTAATAAACTGCTCGCAGGAAATCCAGAGACTTGAAGCGCGTCAATAGCTTTTGGCACAAAATTGATTGCCTGATCATCGCTTTCTTCCCAACCAGAAAACGAGCCGTCATTGAACGCGATACGCATGATTCGAGGTGCGGATGGCTGGAGTAGAGGGTCGAAAGATGAATAGCCGCTCGCGCACTTCCCAGCCGGCGGTGTGAGAATTTTTCGGTTCGAGAAAATTTCTTGAAACGAAGCTGATCCTCCATCCGTCCTTGTCGACGTTAAACTATTTAAATGGAGAACGAAAACTCCTGCTGAGCGTGAGAGATCCTGATTTTGTGTTTCTTCCCAAAGAACGCACTGCTCGGGACCGGGAGAAATGATTTGGACTTTGAATGTGACCGACGATGAAACTGGCTCTCCACTCGGTTTCAGGAGTCGGCCGTGATATGTCATGCCCGGCCCAGTCTGAGCAGTCGCGGATTGGCTTAAAAAGAAGATGACTGCAGAGAAAGTTAACAGCTTCATTGAATAGCATCCTCTGAAATCAGCTGACCCTGTACGTTGGAGTAGAGAGTGTAGCCGCGTGAAGTTTTGGAGCGGATTTCCGTAGAATGATTCGATAGACTTCCACTTAATTTGTAATGTCGATTGCGTGAGATGCTAAACTGCTTCGACATCGCGACTGACTCTGAGCCCTTCCCGTTCGGAAGTTTGTAGGCATCAAGAAGTCCGGGCGAATGCCCTGGATCTACTTGCGATCCGTCACTCCCAAAGGGATTGCTGCATCCGGTAAGGAGAATGAGAAGCGCTGACAGCGCAAACATGGCCTTCGACATCAAAGTCTCCAGGAAAGGCCGCACAGAAGGCCGACTTCTTTTTGAGTTAATTCTAGAAACTCAGTGCTCTGCTGCTTATTCGAGTATTTGAAGTCGCAACCGAAAGCTGAATTTTTGAACGTCTGTTGCAGACCGATCGCGCCATCGAAGCCGAGCCCCGATCGAATCGGCGAATTATCGTAAGTAGAACTGCCGAAATACGACAACGCACCGATTACATGCACATCGAAGGGATCCAGCCTGATAAATGTCAGTTTCGATGATGGGCGCAGAACGAAAATCGGAGTTTGAAAGAGCTCAAGACCGCCTGAAGAACTCCCACGGTAGAAGATCGCATTCTGGATTCCAGCTTCAAAACTCAGACCAAAGTTTTTCGTGAGAGATTTTCCCACCTCTCCTCTGAACGACGACTCATTTACTCTACCGCCATTAATGGCTAGCCTTGCCTTCTCTGGTTGGAGCGTGACCGACCTAAGGTCGAAAGAAACATTAGTAAAGACAGTTTCAGTCCAATTCTGTTTCCATTTAAGAGAAATCGATGGTGCTAGCGCAGATAAC
The DNA here is from genome assembly GCA_913776405.1 of Pseudobdellovibrionaceae bacterium. GTDB lineage: Bacteria > Bdellovibrionota > Bdellovibrionia > Bdellovibrionales > JAMPXM01 > CAJYOV01. Next base: position 1,312 of record CAJYOV010000150.1, on the reverse strand, counting down.
AATTTTGCGCGCGTTCCATTTGAAAACTGCAACCCCTCGAATGCGGAATACGACGATCCGACGATTACGTTCACCGTTGAAAATGGATTAAACAATGGCGCACTTTCGCGATTTCGTTGAGACGAGCTGTCTGTAGACTTGGATTCGTTCTGCAGATTTGAACCAGCGCCGTCTTGGAACTTAGAGATCGGTTGAGTCTCGACCGAAATGTCTCGAAGCTGCAGACTAGAGACCCGATCAAGCGGTTCATCGCTTGCGACCTCTCGAAGGAATTTTTCGATACTGATCTTTTGACCTGGCCTGATGGCATCCGCACTGGTGATTGCACGCCAATTCTTCTCGGCAACCCTAGTGACAGCACCACCCCGACCGTACAGATGCTTGATTCCGTACGCCTCGAGAATCGCGGACAGTGTTTCACCGGCTGATACCGTGTGAATAATGTTTTGATCACCTCGCGATGAATTCGGCGCCACTACGATCGTCGTAGTTAGAAATAAACAGGTTGCGACTCGCGTCGCTATTTTTAATTTATGCGCGGTTCTCACTCTTTTAAATTATCGGCTTTTACAAAGTGCTTTGAGAGGACTCAACCGAACCATAGACCAGGAAGCATCTCGATTTTTCCTAGGAAGTGTTCACCCATGTTCTATGAAACTGAACAATTCATTCGTAAAATCGGACTAAGTCCGACTTGAAGTTTAATTGCACCGGTCAGACGCGCGACTCGAAATTGCTGGCTGCTCTGCCGGCTGAGATAGCAGGTTAAAGAATTGGAGAGTAAAGGCGTAGACGTCGTCTCCAGCTTCTTCTACACCGAATTCAGAATTAAATTTGATGACGAAATTTTCGATGGCAGCAAATGCTCGTTGCCGATCGGAGTTCTTCACTGCGAGGAGGCTTGAGGAAAGATATCGATCCTTAACGGACTGCCTCTCGACTGACTCATATGCGCGCTTGAGAAGTGCGCGGTGCGTTCTACGAATTGTCGATGATGGCAGCGACGATTCTGTCGCGATTTGCGATATCGAACGCCATTTACCATCTTCGAATCTTACAAGATTCAGAGCTGTTAGGCGTTCGAGATGATCGTCAATTTGGGACGCGGGCACGCCAATTAATTCCGATAGTTGCTCTGTCGTCGAAGCTTTGATCGTCTTCAAAGCTTCGAGGAGAGCAAAATACTGCCAATCTCCGACGGATTCTAATTCTTCGCTCGAGAGTACGCGTTCTTTTTGTTTACCCCGTAAAGCATCTAGCCTCTGGACCGCAGTTTTCTTAACGGCTTTCGCCTTTGCAAACTCCTGTTCCG
>CAJYOV010000149.1 GCA_913776405.1 Pseudobdellovibrionaceae bacterium | reverse complement strand
TGAATGTTTGCGCTGAAGTTAGCTCCCAGAAGTCTGACACGGTTGTTAGGGACTCGCCGGAGTGGAGCATTTTGAAGAGACCGAAAAGGGCGGGAGTTCTCGCGAATAATTGTTCCTGCTCTTTCGTTAAAATTGTATCGACTTCGCGTTCCTCTCTCGCCAGCGCCGACAGGTCGAAAAAAGAAATGCCGATCGCATTACAGATATTGAACATGTCGTCCAGCCTCAGACCGTTGCCCTGCAACCATCGCTTCATTGTCACCTCTGAAACCTCGCAGCGTTTTGCGATCTCCGAGTACGTTAGGTTTTTCGCCTTCACTACGCTTCGCAAGACCGCAAGCAGCTTGAGCTGTTCAGTGTCTTTCAGCATTCGACCTCCTTGAATCGAAGAGGTATCGTTTATTGATACTTTGTAAAACGCATTTGTTCGTCGGACCTATATCTATCATCTTTGTCTGGTGCGCATTTTATATCCAACGGCGACTTGGCAAAGGAAAATAAATGAAACCATTAACTGCATTAATTATTTTAGCGTCTTTCATGAATTACACACCTGCATTTGCCGCTATCGGCTGCAAACCGGGCATGGGGAATTGCCCGAAGGAGGGTCGCGAAGAAGGTCGACCGAATCCGAGAACGAGCCCTCCTGAGATTGTGAAAACTCTGGGTTATGCGGAGGTTGTATCGCAAGACTGTTTAGCCGCCGATTTAGAAGCGGCAAAGGCGGAGGCTGCTTCGCGCGCTCAAACCGAGGCTGAGTTTGAGCTGCAGTCAGAAACCGTCCGTTTAGCCGCCCCTATTCGATTCGTCGGTGTTCGCTGCGGCCAGAGTATTTACGACAGAGCGACCGATCACGCAAAATGGATCGTTACTGCGTCGGGTACATTCGCTCGTTGAGTTCAGGATCGGTAAAAAGTGGTTCGAGATTTCAAGCAGATTCAGTCGACAGGCTAGAAGCGGTTCGGAATCTCAGTGCTCTTAGCTGATGTCTTCGTGATTAGATGGCTGGCCTTGCTATTCTAAGACGATCTCCAGACTCGTTGCCTCTGACTTATATGATTAGGCTAGCGTGTGCCATGAAAGGCGCTTTGGTCGGGAACCCTAAATGACCGCTCCCGAAAAACCTGAAGTGCGAATTACTGATCGCGGGTCAGTGTTGGGTGAAGGCCGTAGCCATCGGCCTTCACAGCTGTAAGCCATCCTGTCTTCCGCGTTAAAGTCCCTCAAGCGCTAGACCGAGGCGATCGACTATTTTGAGTTATTGAGAGGAGTCGCTTTCTTGAATTGAAATGCGGAAGGCTCATCGTTCTGAAGAGCCTTGATGAATTAGGGCGGGTTCAGAAACTAGTGTTTTTGTTCTCTTTAGTCACTTCGATCAGTGCACGCTTAAAGTGTTCTGAAGAAATCAGATGTCGGACCGCAGATTTTCTCCCATGCAGCCATTGGCATCGATGGATCAAAGCTGAAGAGATAGTTCACGAGCGTGCGAATTTTTTGAGTGCCGTGCGTTCTAATTTGTCTTGATCCTGACGCGAGAACGATGTGAAGAATCTCTTCGTGAAGTACAAGTGCCGCTTTGTTCTTTGCGTTCAACTTGTCGAAGATTGGGCCATATACCATGACTACCCCATCTTTTTGAACCGCGACCTGTTGCTTTGTCGCGGGCTCAATCAAACGAATGATCCCTTCATCTGGAATCTCAGTTAATGGAGTGTCAGTCCGCACCCAAACAAGCGGTCCGCCTGTAGCCGATTTAATACGTATTTGCGCATCGGGGTAGATTCTTCTTGTAAGCTGCGAATCGAAAAGATCCGCCTCGAGCACGTAGCCTAGTGCTCTATAGATCTTCGGGATATCGCTACCCAACGGCAGCTCGCCTGTACAAAGCATTGCGGCGTTAACCGCGTTTTCCGCTTCCGCGTGAGCAGCGTTCTTCCAGATACCATCCGCAAGGGGATTAAAATACTTAAACGGAAGTTGCTCGTTCAGATCTAAGAGGCCCCACGATTGCCCTACCTTCACGGCGTCGCCCCCACCTCCGCCTTTGCTCTCAGCAAACGCATTCGATGATAGAGCCAACATTGCAACCGCAACTAAAAATATCTTCTTCATCTTCATTCTCCTGATTTCATTTCTGTTAATGGGAAAAGCGAAACTGAAATCGCCACGACGTCTTCTTTGTCGCGACCAGCTTTCAGAAACGTATCGAGTTCTTCTATAAAATTGAGGATCAAAG
>CAJYOV010000148.1 GCA_913776405.1 Pseudobdellovibrionaceae bacterium | reverse complement strand
GTCTTCGCTTCTTTCGTTACGAGCTCATTCGGATGAAAGTTTGAAAGACGATAGGTGACGACAGCGTAATCACCCGCTTCGATCGGCGCTTTCGCGGTTGTGCCACTCGGGCTTGCGTGAGCGTAAGAGCCAGCCACAACCGAGGAGACGGATGCTGCAACACAAAGACTAGTAACGAAGGTGCGAACAACTTTATTCATCTGCGAGTCCTTTAAGAATCAGAGCTTTTGAGAATTTAATTTCGTAACTTACGCAGCAACCTGCACAGCAACTTACTGCGCCACGATCCGGTCGTCGTAGACGAGATAGTAATCAGACTCCGCCTTCTCAGCTTTTGAGTTCGCATACATCTCGTAACCAGAGATCGCAAAGCTGCCCAGCGCACCTACGGCCAACACGCCCCACTTCGTTCGGAGGATTCTCACGCCACGCGCGAGAAGCGTTGTCGGCTTTAGAGGCTCACCCACGTGAACGGCCGCCATCGAATTACGAAGCTCTTCTTGCCGCGCCGTAAAACGAAGATAATCCGATTTTTTTGTGAGCTTAATCTCTTCGACAAACATGAATGATGAAAGCTTCTTCAATTGAGCGGCTGTCAGGCGCGATTTACCGCGAGAAAACTCGGCGATCTCAGACAGTTTCGCTAGGGCCTTTTGATTCTGTTCAATGAGATGGACTAAGAGCCCTTGATTTTCAACCGCACGACGTCCACGGTTTTTCAGGAGCGGATTTAGACTTTCAGCGCGCGAAGCCGCGCGTTCAAGCTTGTGCCAGTCGGACGTTAGCTTTTCGTTCAGCGTATTACGACGCTGAATCTCGTTGACGATCGACGTTCGAATTTCAGCGCCGGTTTCCGCATCTTGAAGTGCGAACTGGTCGATACCTGAGAAGGTATATTGAAGCACCATCGTGTCGCCGATACGTGCGGGTGTCTGAGCCTGAGCCGTCGAGGTTCCGCAGACAGCAGCCATCATCGTCAATGCAAAGACAATCAAGAGTTTCGAGTTTACGCTCATCGCACACCTCCACTGACACGTTTCAGGAGAATCGAACGGTAGCTGCCCATCTTGCCGATGGTTCGCATCGATGTTTTTAAAACCATTGAGCCACCTTTAAGAAGCGGCATCCCGATCACCACCGAAAGCGCGTCGATATCGCGAGTCCGTCGAGCTTCGCGGAGGGCTTTCAAATCAATCTCGCCCCAATTGAAGAGCGGTGTCCCAAGTTCACGCGCTTTGGCGTTTAAGTATTGGGTTTGCGAGTTCGCAAGATACGCCGCACTGATCAAGGTGAGCGCGATGACCGCGCCCGGGCCTGGGATAAACATCAAAGGCAGAGAAGCCGCGAAAACGAAAATCTGCTTTTTGAATTGGTCGTCTTGATACTCATCTTTCATCTTCAAGATCGGCCAACAAAGAGCCTCATTCCGAATCGAGAACGCTTTCGCAAGGCTCGAGTACAACACCGGAGTATTGAGACTTGGGTATGTTTCTAGACGTGTTGAATTTGCGAGGATCGCGCTTCGTGAGGATTGAATTTGAGAAAGATCACGTTCGCCGACTTTAATTGCTTCTTGGAGAGCCGTTTTGAACTGAGCTGATCCGACCTGCGCATCTTGAATCCATTGAAGCAGCGAGCTCTGGCTCATGATCGAGAGGTATTCAACGAAGAACGAATAGCGTGCTTCGATCATTTTTGCTTCACGATCAGCAGCCTGGCTTTGTGAAGGAAAGTCTTTCTGAATATCGGATTGAATCGTACGAAGCGCTTCATCGACAATGCCGCGTTCTTCAAACGTAAGGGGCTTCCACGCCTTTACTTTGTACGAGCCAAGCGTGCTTAAACTAGCATTGATGTCGTAGCGAGCGTGCCCTTGCCACGTAGCCCATTGATATTGGGATTGGCTTGCGCCTAAGAACGTGCGCGCCATCTTGGCTTTTTCATTGAGCGACTTCATCTGACGGTAGGTCTGCAAACAGACCGGTGTCTTTTGCACGTTCGACAAACACCCAAGGTACGTTCGTGCCTGGTTCAAATCCTGTCGGACCAATTGTTCTCGTTGAGTCAGGATCGCGCTCAGGATTTTGAATCGAGTCGCGGAATTATAACGGAGCTTTTTAAAAACCTCTTCCGCTTGAGGCTGAACAGAGGGGCCTGTCAGTGATTTTAGGCAAAGCTGATGGCGCGCGGAAAGGCCCTTAACGGCCTCATTTGTGCCCGGTCCCGCGACAAGGGGTGCGTCTGCCCCTAGTGAAGGCTCAGACGCGAGAGCGAGCGCCAAGGTCGCTAAGATAAGCACCCACTGCCAAACTCTTTGACAGCGTGACGGCGCTCGTAGGCCCTTGGGCCCTGTAATGTCTTTAAACGCAAACTGCGGACGCATGGAGCCTCCGCAGTCTGATGAGTTCAAATTTTGGGCTCAAGATTGGGTGAGCGCCTTCGGCGGCCCCCCCCCCTCGAGATTAGCGGCGTGAGTTGTCTACAACTTCGATGACGACGTTGTCTTTACCGACTTGGTCAACGAGGTCCCACATGATTTTAGCGTTGTCGTTGTGAAGACGAACGCAGCCGCCTGAATCGCGTGAACCGAGCGCCGCGTAGTGGCTACGAACGGTCGCGTGGATCGCGATACCACCGTTGAAGAACTGAGCGTAAGGCATCGGAGCGAGCCAAGTTTTAGAAACGTAGTTTTTGGAGCGTGAATCGATCTTAAAGCGGCCTGTCGGTGTTGCCGAGAAAGACTGACGACCCGATTTTGCGATCTCTGGAGTTTCGCGGCCCGTTGAAACGAGGAAATTATAGATCAACTGACCGTCGAGGTAAACTTGCATTGTTTGCGCAGTTGGGCTCATGCCGCGGTTTGCTTTGTCGACGAGGATGTAAAGACGTGCTGTCGACTGGCTTGTACGCTTTTCGTGCATGAAGTCGAAATCGAAATCAAGAACGCGCTCTTGGAAGAGTTCGTCTGGCGACATCAAATCTGCTGCCGACTCTTCGTTAGAGTCTGCGATCTGAGCGAGGGTGGCGTCATCAACGTCCGCTTGAGCTTCTTGAGCCGGTGTTGAAGGGAACGTGAGCTCCATCGCTTGAGCGACAGAAGCTGACGCTGCGAAAAGAACAGCGAGACCGAGGGCGCGAACTGCTTTCATAAAGAGGTCCTCCTGAGATCCGATACGGGGGTTTTTAAGCAATAAACGGAACGGCATGAGGAATACTGCGGAACCCGCATCGGGAAAATCAGTGGCAAACGGACTGAAGCGATTTCCTTACTTCCTCCCAAATCGGCCCCGTGACAGGCGCTAAACCAGGTAAGACGTTTACGAAAAGACCGCGATCTCGGTTACCTATGAGTAAAAGGAATTTTAGAAATCTCAAGAAGGACTACTTCGAGCGCGTTCTTCAGGGTCTCAAACGGTAAAGACGCTGGCGCCGCCACGCCCGCAAGGCCCGCCGTTTTTCGTGCGGCCTGCTCAGGCAAGTAGGGTACGTGGATGAATCCGCTCAAAGTCTCAGGTTTCCCCCGAAGAGTTCGCTGAAGTCGGTAGAAGAGATCATTACAAACATAAAGACCGGCTGAGTTCGAGATTCCTGCAGGAATTCCACTCGCTTTTAGAGCTTCAACAAAAGCGTCGAGAGGGAGAGTCGAGAGGTAGGCTAGGTCGCCATTTGGATCGATCGATTTCAGTCTCGGCTGAGCTCCAGCATTGTCGGGTATTTCGGCGTCTTGGATATTGATCGCAATTCGTTCGAACTCAATTCGCGAGCGCCCACCCGCCTGCCCAAACGCGAGCACGACATCCGGCTCAAAACTTTCCAGATAAGCCTGCAATTTTTCAAACGCGGATTCAAACTCAACCGGCAAGACGACCGCCTGACATTGAAGCCTCGCCGGCACTCGAACTG
>CAJYOV010000147.1 GCA_913776405.1 Pseudobdellovibrionaceae bacterium | reverse complement strand
TAGGCATGACACCTGGAAGAATGCCCGATCACCAACCCATTTCGACGCCTGTTTCGTGCGCGGCTTTGACACCTTGAGCGATGCTATTGATCACTTGCGCATTGATGCCGAAACCCTGATCGCCCGCGAGTGCCTCGCCGCTAAGTTTCAGAAGAACGCGCTTAAACGCTGAACGTGCCATAGCTATCACTCCACAAGAATCGAGAACGTGAATTGACCTGAAGCGGATAGAGAAAGGCCGACTTTTCGTCGGCCTTCGAGAGAGCGAAAATTAGTTCTTAATTTGCGCTGCGACTTCTGCTGCGAAGTCTTCAACTTTTTTCTCGATGCCTTCACCGAGTTCGTAGCGTGTGAAGCGACGAACGGTTGTGCCGGCGCCAGCTTGTTTTGCACGCTCAGAAACTTTGATGTCCGGGTTCTTAACGAACGCTTGGTCCATCAAGCACGACTCAGCCAAGAACTTACGGATTTGGCCTTCGATGATCTTGTCGATCATCTCTGGCTTCTTGCCTTGCTCGATCGCTTTTGCAGTCAAAACTTCTTTTTCTTTCGCAACGAGGTCAGCTGGCATTTGGTCAGCTGTGATCGCGCGTGGGTTCATTGCAGCGATGTGCAAGCAAACGTCTTGTGCGAATGCGCGCGTCTCAGCTGTGTCTGCGCCACCGATCTCTACGAGAACGCCGATTTTGCCTTCGCCGTGGAGGTACGAGTGAACAACGCCGTCGCCTTGAAGTTCATACTTCGTTGCGCGGCGAAGAACGATGTTCTCACCGATCGTCGCAACCATTTCTTTTGCTGCTTCTTCGACTGTTTTGCCTGACTTCATTTTGAGAGTCGCAGCGTCTGCAGAGGCTGGGTTCGCCATAACGACTTGACCGAGTTCAGCAACGAACGCTTTGAACGCGTCGTTACGAGCAACGAAGTCTGTTTCTGAGTTCACTTCGCCAACAACGCCAGCTTTGCCGTTCGATACTGCGAAAACAGTACCTTCAGAAGCAACGCGGCCTGCTTTTTTCGCAGCCGAGCTCAAGCCTTTTGCGCGGAGCCAATCGACAGCTTTGTCGAAGTCACCGTTCGTTTCAGCGAGGGCTTTTTTGCAATCCATCATGCCCGCGCTAGTTTTTTCGCGGAGCTCTTTCACCATTGAAGCTGAAATAGACATTTCGTTTTCCTTCCTCCTTCGACGGGGCGCTGGGAACGGGGTTTCCCGGGAGCGGGTCGAAGTGAGTCGTATGAGTTTTTAAGAGAGAAAAAAGCGGCCGCGGAGTTTAGGCGGCCGCTCGAGCGAGAAGCTTATGCTTCTTCGCCGTCTGCTTTTGTTTCGTTGTTATCGAGCTCTGCTGCGATTTCAACTTCGTCAGCTGTACCAGCTGCAACGAGTTTGCGAGTCTTCGTAGCTTTGATAACCGCTGGGCCTGCGCCTGCTGGTTTCTTCGCGTCAGCTGCAACTGCGCCACCTGGACGGCTTGCACCACGACGAGCTGGAGCCGGAGCTGCCTCGCCTTGTTTTTCAGCCATGAGGTCTGATTCTTTGTCTGTGTCTACGCGCTTCTTAGATTGGTAGATCTGCGCGCCTTCGAGGTAAGAATCTGCAACGAGGTTCGCGAACAATTTGATCGAACGGATCGCGTCGTCGTTACCTGGAATTGGGTAGTCGATGAGCTCTGGGTCAACGTTCGTATCAACGATACCAACAACTGGGATACCGAGGCGACGTGCTTCAAGAACCGCGATGTGTTCTTTGTTGATGTCGACAACGAACATAACCGCTGGAGCTTCACGCATATCGCGGATGCCTTCGAGGTATTCTACGAGGCGAGTGTAGTCTTTTTCGATTTTCGCGCGCTCTTTCTTCGAGAAGAGTTCGAGCTCGCCTTTTTCGCGCATGCCATCGATACGGCGAAGACGATCGATCGACGTTTTAATAGTCGAGAAGTTCGTCATCATGCCGCCCAACCAGCGCTTCGTGACGTAGAACTGACCCGATTTTTGAGCCGCTTCTACGATTGGTTCTACAGCTTGTTTCTTTGTGCCTACGAAGATGAGGCGACCGCCGTTTGAAGCGACTTCTTTTACGAAATCAGCTGCTTTTTTAGCGAGGTCGACCGACTTGTGAAGGTCGATGATGTGGATGCCGCCGCGGTCTGTGAAGACGTAAGGCTTCATTTTTGGGTTCCAGCGCTGAGTCTGGTGTCCGAAGTGAACGCCAGCGTCGAGCATGGCTTTCATGGTAACTGTTGCCATGTGATACCTCCAGGTATGGTTAGTAGAGTTTCGATCTTTGTGCCTGTTATCCGCAACTTACGGATTTTTTAAGGGCACTCGATCTACGCTCTCCGCCTTCTCGATCGGCCCGAAGACGTATGGCTAAAGCCGTCTTGGACCACCCCTTAGGCTTTTTAAAGAGCCGTTTGGGACCAATGGAGTACGAGAAGTGTGAATTAATCCCTGAACCAGCTCCGAATGAACCGGCCAAAGACTGATGGCGCCGAAGCTTGCGCTTGGAACCTAAAACTAAGGCTTTTGGGCCGAAAGTTATCGACGAGATCTAACATCCAGGTCGCTCTGCGGCAACCGTATTTTGAGAGATCCGGCCCAAGGCGCCGGCGAGGTCTTGGCTCATTGGAAATCCGCCAGTGAGGATCTTGAACACCCGGTTGGCGGGTAGGCGAATTTCTCGGCTCAAAATGAACTCTCTGAATCGTTCTCAACGTTTAGCAGAGTGATCAACTTTTGGTCGAGATAAGCGATTCGTGAGCAGGCGGTTTCCCGCTTGGAGACAGTCACCCTGCGGTTTTAGAGCGATTTTGAGGCGAATTGGACGCGCCTGTGCGGCAAGTGACTGTTTCCACGATTGGCGCACCGCTTGCTCAATGAGTCAGGTAACGGGGGACGACGGACATGATGATTCGCAAGGTTTTGATGGTGATCGGTACGGCAGCTTTGTTCTCAGCTTGTAACCACGATAACTCGAACTCAGGTGCGCCCGCGACAGACGTAAACGGTGGCCTTAGCTTTTCGTCTGTTCTTACTCAAAACGATCTCAACCTTTTGGCGAACGCGGACTTTAACGAGCGCCAAGCCTTTCCGGCGTTCGCGAATCGCAGCGATAACGAAATGCCAGATCTCAGCGAGAGCTTCGGCGCACTTGGAAACTTCTCTTCGAGTTTTGCGAGCGTAAACTCGAACTGTTCATCTGGCGTCATGGATTACGATCAACGCAGCTTTGATGCTCAGTGGAACTGCCCTGGAGTTGTTGGCAACGCGCACATCAACGCATCGAACGTCACTGTAAACGTCGATGTGACTGGCCAAAACAGCAGCGTAAGTCTAAATCGAATCTATACGACAGGAACAGAAGCCGAGGCCGGAGCCGCATTTGTAATTGACCGCGTCGCCAGCGATTCTCTGAAACTTGCGAATGACACGTACAAAGTTGATGGCGACTCGAAGATTGCATTCGAAACTCTCGAGTTCTTCGAGAAGATCAACGTCATCGTTAGCGGCCAGATCGCCGTTTCTAAGAACTCATCGGCTGCGCAAATCATCACGATCACGTCCGAAAACGTCGGCTACCTAATTTTGCCAGATGAAGACGGCAACTCCACAGCGCAATTTTGCGACGGCTCTGTTACTTACTCGACGGTCACAGGCCTAAAGAAAACGTTGTCGCTTCCAGCCTGCCCGCAGGTTCTGTTGTAAGTTCAATCGAACAGTCTTGAGTGCGGATGAAGGCGAGGCGCGAAGAGCGCTTCGCCTTTTTTGTATTTAGGGCCTTTGTGCAAGAGTCGTTTGCGGATCCTAACAAAGCTCGCTTCTGGGTCTCATCGGGGAATGCCAATTGAGTCACCCCCTGACAGTATTTTTTTTCCAGCGAAAGGTTGAGAGCGAATAGCATCGATTTGGCAGGTGGCGCGAGGCTTGCGGTAGGGATTGTTGTTAGACCTTTTAACCCGGCCGATTACGGCCAGCCGCTTTTGGAGCTCTCGGATGAAATCATCACTTTTCGTATTTGCACTCGCTCTTTCTTGTTCTGCCTCAGCTTTTGCTGCACCTGTGAAAGGCACGATAGAAGAACTTGCTCTTCTGAAGCGCGCGACCAAAGAGCGTTTGGGCGCGATGGAATCCGATTTGAACGCGCGTATCATTCGAGAAAAGAATCTCACTCCCGCATCTTGCGAAATGACTGAGTCGTTGGGAACGATCGATAAAACATTCTTCGATCTCGAACGGATCTATAGCGCGATCAACTTCGCTCAAGACGTTTGGATCGACGAAGGTGCGCAACCTGTTCTGATGTTCCAAACAAACCCGGGGGCTTCACGTCGAGGCGAATCAAACAGAATTGTTCGCATCGTTTCGAATGCGGATCAGTCCACGATTCTCTCAGTTTCGCTTGAAGAAGCCGTTGTCACAGAAGTGCTTGGTGGCACAATTAGCCGACCAACGTACTCATTAGTTCCTAAGAGCACGATTAAGCGCTGCCTGATGAAAGTTGCGACGGTTCAGGACTCGGCGCACAAGTCGCCCGTTTTGAAGTAAGCTCTGCTTCGTTTCAATCGAAAGAAGAAAAGGCCTCCGGTTTTACCGAGAGGCCTTTTTACTTTTGAGCTAGCCGCGATTTTTTAAACGGTTGGAGTCGGTGCTTCGTGGAGGTCGGTGTCGTGCTCGACGACTTGCACGGGCTCGCCGGCGATGGCTGCGAGTGTGCGGCGTGCCTGGCGGATTGCGCCGACCAAGTTCTTTTCTGAATCCATGAAGCCGGAAATGACCCAGAGATTCTGAATCTTCGGCCAGCGACCGTCGTCAGCGAGTGCGCCAACCATCTCGCCGTGGCTCGTTGGAATCACGACGATGCGTTCTTTAATCAAACCGTCGAGGCTTGTCTCGTAAGCACGTTTCACTTGGCGTTTAATCTGCTTAAGCGCCGAACCCACGATTTCTGCTTCGTCTGTCACGTCGCGAGCGACAAGTGTCGTCCATTGAGAAACCTGAACAGTGCGACCATCTTCGAGAGTGACGGGCTCATGGAAGAGGCCGACAGACGGTTCTTCGTTTGCGCCTTTTAAGATGTGAACGAACTTCGCGTCAGTCACGGGTTGTGCGTGAATGAGATCGAGGTTTGCAGACGTCCAAAACTCACCCTTCAATAACTTTTGCTTCAAGCGAGCTGGCACAGCGTTGTCAGGCAAGATGCGAGTGAGCTGCTGCGGAGTCGCAGCGAAAATCACTTCGCGCGCCGAGAGACGTTTTGAGCCGTTCACAAGAATTTCGATCACGAACTCGTCATCGACTTGCATCTTTGTGACGTAGCTCTGAGGGAAGACCGTGCCTGTGAAGGTCTCGACGAGTTTCGGCACCCAATCTTTCGGCGACGTCGCAAGCTTGTAGAAGCGAGATTTCGCGTAGGCGTCGATTTCAGAGGCTGTTTCAACTTTTTGATCACCGAAGCCGACAAACGGTTTGAATTTCGCATCTTCGTAAATCATCGGAGGGGCGTCGATCACTTCGCGCTCGATCGCGAAGCCGAGAACGCTCTCAAGCCATGCGAACATATCTTCAGAGTCGTCGGTGACAGGGAAGAGCTTTAAAACGTGATCGACGGTGCCTGCGACTGTCGTAACGGGCCGGCTTGTGCCGCCAAGAATGTCGAGCGCTTCAACGAGCGCAACCTTGCGACCCGTGCTCTCAAGTTGGTTTGCGGCGATAAGACCTGCGAGGCCCGCGCCGATGACGATGCTGTCGTACTCGTGTGTTTTGCTGTTTTTGCTTTGCGCCATTGGCCAAGAGCTTCCCTAACTCAAGGGCAGGGATCAACTTTTATTTCACGAAACTCGCTTTGCGACCCACTTCAAAGCCACACGGGCAGCGGGTTTGAGGCGTGGGAGCCTGTCCAATCGCGAAGCAAGGCGTGGGCTAACGCGATAATAAAGCGAAACAAAGCGCCGCCCGAGCCATGATTTTTTTAAACGGTGATCACGGAAGCGGCAGAGTTGACGAACAGTTTCGTTCTCATAATCGTCAAACGCAGATGTTGCGATGAAGCACCGCGGGCGCTTTGCGTTTGAAAGCTTCAAGAATTTTTTGAAGGCTTCCGGATTTTTCGCGGCACGCGTTTGAACGTCTGCTTTTTTCATAATGTGCCCGAAGATCGGCGTAAAGCGCACGAACTCGGCTAATTTTTCCGCAGCCTTCGATTGGCGTTCTGCGTAGCGCGTATTCGTATCGTAGATGCGCATCAGGTCCCAATAGACGGATGCGATTACGGTGAGTTCTTGCGACTTCGCATCATTCTTAAACAAATCAGGCGTAAGCCCACCAGGCTGAGCGTCGTAAACGATTTCGAGAACACGAAGGTACTTCTCGAAACTCACCGCCGCGTCAGCGAAGTTTTTCTGAGCGAGATACTGCTTTGCTTGTTTGATGAGACCTACGCGGTTTTTCCAGAGCATCAATCGATTCTGCTCTTTGGCCGACGCTTCTGCGCGAAGAGCCGCACCTTTGCTGACAAGCTTCGCCATCATCTTATAGCAGCCGTCGCAAACTTGTTCGGGTGCAGGATTGATGTTTGCATTTTCCTGAAGACGCAGGCGCATGCCGGCTTCGACACGAATCAGTGCCGGCACCGTATCATGACAATACGGGCACGAAATAATGCCTTCAGTCTGAGTAATCTCGCTCACGCACTTATCTTAACGCCTTTTAACCGCGGACCGAAAGTCCAGGCGGTCTTACAACAGGTGGGCTGCATCAATATCGACCATAATCTTGATGGTCGAAGGCACCCAGTCTTGGTGTTCCGCGAGAGCGCGGCAGAAAGAGCCGAGAGTGGCAGCGTCGTTCGCTTTGACGACCATTTGCCAACGGTAGTTGTTACGAATCTTTTTTAAAGGCGCCTCATTCGGACCAAGCAGTTCAACCGAATCGAAATTTTTCGATTTTGATTTCAGTGAAAGGGCGAGTGTCTTTAAGTGATGAGACGCGCGCGCAACTTTTGCCTCATCGGGCCCTTGAATGCGGAAACTCGCCATGCGACCGAACGGCGGGTAGTTCAATTGTTCGCGGAACGCGAGATCGTACTCTGCAAAGCCGTCATAGTCGTGATTCACAGTGTAGTGGATACTTGGGTGTTCCGGATTGTACGTCTGAATAATCACGCGCCCCGCGCCTTCATCTAAGTGGCGACCCGAGCGACCAGCAACCTGAGTGAGAAGCTGAAACGCACGTTCCGACGCTCTAAAATCAGGAAGGTTAAAAGCAACGTCTGCCATCACGAGGCCCACGAGAGTCAGCCCTGGGAAGTCGAGCCCTTTTGCAATCATCTGTGTACCGACAAGAATGTCGACTTCGCGGCGCTCGATCGAGCGGACGGCGTCTTCAAGCTCTTCACGAGTAGTAATTTCGTCTCGGTCCATGCGGGCAAGACGCGCTTGAGGAAAAAGTTTAGCAAGATCACGCTCGACGAGTTCGGTGCCGAGCCCGATTGGTTTCGGTTCGCCATCTTTACATTCGGTGCAGTATTCGGTGAGCGTCTCGTGATAATCGCAGTAATGGCAAAGTAAGTGCGACTTCCCGTGGAGTGTGAGTTTCACTTCGCAGTTCGGACATGCTGGAACCCAGCCACAATCGGGGCATACAACAGCTTGCGCGATGCCACGGCGGTTTAAGAACAAAGCCGCCTGCTGACCTTTCGCGAGTGTCTCGTCGATTGCGGTATACAAGGTGTCGCTCAACCAAAACGGCAAAGCGCCAACGGTGCCTTCGGCTTTTCGTTCTTCTCGTTCACCGCGCAGATCGATCACTTCGATGGTCGGAAGTGCTCGATCGGCAACCCGATGTTTAAGTTGATGAAGTTTAAAGCGACCGAGCTTCGCGTTTTGCCAAGATTCTAGCGACGGCGTGGCCGAGCCGAGAACGACAGGGCAGTTGCTGAATTTCCCAAGCATGATAGCCGCATCGCGCGCGTGATATTTTAATTTTTCATCTTGCTTGAAGCTGGCCTCGTGTTCTTCGTCGATCACGATCATGCCGAGATTTGGGAGTGGACAGAAGAGTGCAGAGCGCGCGCCGATCAAGATTTGCTTTTTGCCTTCCACCATTGCCCACCACTGATTCGTTTTTTCACGAGGTGTGAGGTGCGAGTGGATAACGGCAACCGCATTCCCGAGTCGTGCCGTAAAGCGGTCGATGAGCTGCGGTGTCAGTGAAATCTCGGGTACAAGAACGATCCCTTGTTTGCCGTTCGCGACGACATCCTCAAGAAGCTTCATGTAAATTTCAGTCTTACCAGAGCCAGTCACCCCGTGAACGAGATGCGTGCCGAAACCTGGTGACGACTCGATCGCCGAAATAACTTGCGCCTGTTCAGGCATCAGCTTCGGCGCGACTGACAACGTTTCTGGTTCTTGAGTCAGCGCAGCCTTTTTAGACTTTCGCGCCTTTACTTGTTTTTTGAGCGGAGGAAACGTGATCTCTACCGTTTGCCCGATCGGATACACGTAATACTTCGCGAGCCACTCCAGCCACTGAAGAAACGCTTCGTGAAGCAGCGGCCGTTCGGTATCGATCGCTGAGATATTCTTAAGTTTGAATTCACCCGGATCGTTGGTTGCAGACAACAGAACGCCCGGCACTTGGCGGTTGCCAAGCGGAACGCGAACCGAAGCTCCGCGACGGAGATTCGGGTCAGCTCTTAAATCGAGAGGGGCGCGATACGTGAAGGTCGTGGGAAGAGGAGCATCGACCGCAACTTTCCATAACTCCGCACCCAAGTTGGGGCTGGAGTTATCTGTCATCTGAACCTCGAGTAGAACTCCCGCACACTTTCTTGATCAGGCAATTTTCCAGCTTTTGCTTCTGCGGGTGACAGAGAGGCTGGATTGAGCGCGCTCGAAGCTTGTTGAGCTGTTAGCGGCTTCGCTGAAACCAAGCGAATAACAGCCGTGTTGCCTTTCCAAGTGACGACTCGTTCGCGAGGGAAAAGCGCATTGCCTGGCTGAAGACTGTATTGGTTTGCGTTCATTTCTGCTTCGGACTGGAAGCGAATGCGGCGAAGAGCGAAGGCATCTTGCTCGATCCAAACGCCGGCAAGTTGTTTCGATGAATCAGCCGGCGTTGGCGCACCGAAGACCCAGTTGATAACGCCGTTAGAGCGGCCCAAGCGAACGTAAGGTTCGGGAGCGTAAGCGACTTTGGCGTTCGGATTGAAGCGTTGGCGCGGCTGAAGCATCGAGTTTGGAATGATGCCCGCGCGAACAAAGCTGCCGAGAAGTTCATCGGACGTTCGCGCGTGGATGTACTTTTCCAAAAACTCGACCGACGCGTTCGATGTCTTCATCGTGCCAGACGAATCGGGAGTTGTCCGTTTACCATTTTTGTAAAAGGCATCGTAACGAATGCCGGAGTTTGCGGGACCGACAACGGTCACACGCATGTTTTCGCCGTCTTGAATGATCCAACGTTCGCGAAGCGTGACCGAGTCGCTGCCTGCGCGGAATTGAACGTCTTGATCGATGGAGTACGCACCCTTACCGCCGTTCTTTGCCGTGCGGATAGCGATTGTTCGGCTTGATGGAATGTAGGCTTCCGCGGAGAGAGCGAAGGCCAAAGCTGTCGAGCCGAAAAGAATCGCGAGGATGAGTGTTTTCATAGGCGACGAGCGAGCTCCTGAATATAAGTTTTAAGCCCGGCACCAATCTCAGGGTGATCGAGACCGATCTCGATATTCGCCTGAAGGAAGCCGAGTTTATCACCAGCATCGTAACGGCGCGCTTTAAACTGGCTTGCTAGAAGGCCTGAGCCCGAAGCCAAAGCTGTCATCCCGTCGGTCAGCTGGATCTCGCCGTTTTTGCCCGGCTGAGTCGTTTCAAGATACTGGAAAATCTCGGCGCTGAAAACATATCTTCCAGGCAGAGCTAGGCGGCTCTTTGTTTGGCCTGGAGACGGCTTTTCGATCACGTTTTTCACGCGCACTGCGCCACTTGGCTGGATCTCGCCTTCGACGATGCCGTATTTGTGCGTTTCTTTTTCTGGAACTTCCATGACGGCAACGGTCGAAAGGCCCGTGGACTCATAGCTGCGAGCCAGAGTCGCTGTCGGCGTGTCTTCGCCTTCTTTGTTCACCATGATTTCGTCGCCCAAGAGAACGGCGAATGGCTCATCGCCGACGACAGGGCGACCCGAAAAGACAGCATGGCCGAGACCGAGCGGCTGTTTTTGCCGGATGCTGATGATGTTTGCCATCGAGCGAATGCGCTTGAGCTGCTCGATCATTTTTTCTTTACCGTCGCGCTCGAGTTTGTCTTCGAGTTCGTAGGTGACGTCGAAGAAATCTTCGATCGATGTTTTTTGGCGGCCTTGGATCAAAACAATGTCTTCGATACCGGCGCGGATCGCTTCTTCAACGATGAAGAGAATAGTCGGACGATCCACGATCGGAAGCATCTCTTTTGGGATCGTTTTCGTCGCTGGGAGGAAGCGTGTTCCGAGGCCGGCTGCGGGAATAATCGCTTTTCTTACTTTAGTCATGGCGACACGAAGCCACAGTTCAGCTTTGGGCGTCAAGCGCCTGCTTAAGTGCCAATAAAGCTTCAATTTTTTATGGCCGTTTCACAATGGGACGTTGGAGCGACAGCCTTTGCGATCTTCGAAAGATTTGCTCAAAATGATCCGATAAGCCTGATGAGCAAATCTCGATTTGGAAAGGTCACCCTCATGCTTCGTTTTCGGACCTTGAGCGCCTCGCGCGCATTGCTGGCTACCATTGCGACCGTGGGCCTTGTCGGCTGCACGCAGCCAGTCGATGTCGACGCTGACACGGTGCTGACGTCCAAAGGCAAGAGCCTCGCTTTTTCTTACGATACCGTGATCGACCAGATCTCGCATATGTCGTGCACGAACATGCCGATGGCTGCGTCGGCCTACAATAAAAGTGCGTTTTATACCTACCGCGTAGGCGCCTACTCGAATGGCGGCCTCATGCTGAAGGATTCATTTTTCGAAGCGCTCAAGAATAAAAAAGCGGAGTACATGAGCGACGTTCTCGCGGCGTCACCCCATAACTCGAACACAATTTTGCAAGTTGCTCTTCGCTCGCGTGCGAATTACCAATCGATTTACGCCGCATCGAGCTCGCCCGTTCTCGATCAAGACTACGCGAACATGCTCAGTGAATTGGGTGCGCCAGGCGTTTCGGATTCGTTGATAGCGCTTCCGGTGAACGGGCGCCTTCGGTTTTTGAGAAACGGATCGGTTGGGGGCACTCGCCTTGAGGGCAGTCTGTACTTCACATCAAATGCGACTCTGACCCAAGCCACACGTGACTTCATTCAAGGTCGCGGTGGTACGTCTTCAAACACGGGCATGCTCGCGGTTACTTACACAAATGGCTCAGACACGTCTGCGCGCTCGATTGTCGATTTCTCGGATAACGATACGGATACGACGACAAATCTAAAATCGGTCTACGGTCGCGGTTACATCATGACGTTCGCAAAGCCAGCAGTTTCGGGCGTCACTCTGCCTTCGAGTTACCCGGAAAACGTGATCTCTCTCGTTCAAGAGCAGAGTCTCGACAGTACGACTCCGAGCACGGCCGGCAACTGGTCTTGCCCGACGACAATGCAGTTCCGCATCGTGCGCGCAGAAGATATCAACAAGTCGGGAGCGCGTTGTCGCAAGATGCCGGATCCGGCACTGATTAGCCCTGAGCTCCGCCTCGTTCGCAATTCGCTTCGTACGGAAGATTGGTATGTCGACATGGACAACCGTTGCATCATTCCGAAAAAAGCAGGCTCCGATGGCCGCAACGGTTGTTACGGTACGATCACGGATATCAAGTATAACTTGGGTGATGCGTGTACAACCGACTCAAACGGGTTCTCAAACTGCACACAATACGCAAGCATCTGCTACCGCACGAACTAATTCCTTTTTGACTCGCGCTTCAGAATTCGGTGTCATAGATCACTCTCGATCAAGGAGCGATTCGAATGCGCGGAGTTCTGCTTTTCCTTCTTTGTTTTCTGCCTCAGGTTTCGTTCGCTCAAATTTTTAATGGAACGATTTCGGGCGGCATGGGTAACACAGGCCGCGCAGCCTTCGACGGCTCTGAGTCGGCGTTTCTCAACCCAGCATCGGTCGCGTACTTCGATCGATACATTCTCTCTGGCTTCTATCAAACGGGCGACTTAACGCCTGACGTGAGCTTCAATCGCTACGCTCTTCAAATTTCTGACGGAACTGAAAACAACATCGTACCCGGCGCGCTTTCGTTCGTTCGCAACACGATCGCTCAACCAAATGGCGTGCGCGACCTCGAGCAGACAGACTTCCAAGTTTCAATCGGTGAACTTTTCTTTCAACGCTTTTCGTTCGGCATTTCTGTTCATCACTTGATTGAGAAGGGCGGAGGTCTTGAGTCCTATCGTCAGACGAACGGATCGCTCGGTTTGATCTTCACGCCCACGGACAAAATCGGCCTGGCACTGGTCGGCTATGATCTTGTGCCTGAGTTCGTGTCGAACCCAGATCCGCGCCGCTTGAACCCGGTCTACGCGTTCGGGTCGAACTTTATCCTGGGCGAAATGTTTAGCTTTCGGGCAGACGTCGTGAAGCCAGGGGTAGGCTCTCGAGGTCGAGCGGATGTCGGTTTTGGCCTTCAATCGTACTTTAACGAGTTCCTGGCAGCTCGACTCGGGCTTCAGTGGCGCGAGACGGCTTCTCAGACCAATTTGACCGCTGGGCTCGGTTATAAGGGCCCTCGCTTCTCGATCGATTATTCCTTCCAACAGGATCTACGAGTTGCAGGTTCGATGAGGCATCTCGTTGACTTGTGGTTGCCTCTTTGATAACCACATGAGTTCTGTTTTGGAATAGGGAGATTGAACATGGCTTCGAAGACACAGCGCACTGAAAAGATCCGTCAACGCAAAGCAAATGCACGTGGCGGAAAGCGCAAAGCCGCTTTGAGAACTAAAGGTTCGACGAAGTCGCAAAAAGCCCTCTTCGGCGATAAGTAAGCGATTTAGTTCGTTTTAATAAAAAAGAAGCCGACTCTCGTAAGAAGGTCGGCTTTTTTTGTTTCGAAATGTCCTTTGTTTTATCCGGTCAGAATCACGCGGTCCAAATCACTGAGTGCGGAGGCGCGCCGGGATTTCTTTCGCGGCACCCGCCAGTTGAAACTGAAACGGCGAGCGGATGTAGCCCGATTGACCGGGCTGGTAGCGCCACTTCGCAAACGCCTGAGCCGCCGATTGATCCATCGATTTTGAACCTGATGACTGTTCGACAACGACGTTCGTAACCGTTCCATCTGATTTCACAAGCCCCACAAGAACCGTCGTCCCTTGTTTGCCTGCGATTTTGTCCTGAAGCGGGTACGTCGGCTTCGGATTGCCTGGCAGCGCCGAGAGCTCGCGTGCATCGCGGATCTCTGCACCTTGTGGAACTCCGTAAACGCCTTTTGCTCCGCCACCACCCGATGCGCCGAGAGTGCCAGCGCCCGATGCCGCAGGTGCCGTCAGTTGTGCGTGGCCGTTACCTTCTCCGGAGGTTGATCCTGAAGTTGTAGGTGCTGTTGCGGGTTCGTTGGCTACCGGCGCGGCTTCGTTAACTGCTGCTGAGGCAACTTCTGTTCTTTCTGTGCGCGGTTCCTCTTGAGTTGCGATTTCAGCATTAGGAGTTTCAGTCTCTCTTGCTTCTGCTTCGACTGTTTTTTCGGCAGGTGCTGCCGCTACAGGTTGCGCCACTGGTTGCTCCACTGATTGCGTTTCAGCGGGCTCGTCCATCTGTGGCGGCTCGAGTTCAGCCGGTAACTCTTCGTTTTTCGCGACAGCAACGTCTGATTCATTTGTCGTTTCAAGAGCCGGCGCTGTTTCTACTTTCGGCGCAGGAGCTGCGACTTTCTTCGCAGCGACCGAAGGCTCGGAAGGAAGCGCGACCGCAGCTTGGTCGTTGGTGTCGGCGAGAAGCACTTCGGTCGGTGAGGACGAGCCTGCTTCTTGGCTCGGGGCTGCGGGGTCCGCGATGGCAGGACCTGCGTACGAGATTTCTTCACCCGCTTGTGCGCCGGTTGGAACACCCGAAACTGTTTTGAGGCTTGGTGCGAGAAGAACCGTGATCAAGACACCGATGTGCGCAAGCGCCGAGAGGCCGATGAAGCCGAGCGACTTCTGAGCCGCATCTCGGTTGTCGCTGCTTTCGAGGCGAGTTGTGTCTTTAGCCATGGGCGATCTCCTTACGGTAACCGTTCGACGGAATCCGGAAGGTTTGAACTCCAAGAATGAGGCCAAGTTAAGGTTCTGCGGGGCCTGCGCAGCGTGGCCCTGAGGGCGGCTTTTACCTAGAGGAATGAACGTTGTTCTCTCGAGTTGAAAGGCTTTCGTTTCTTAGAAGAATCGAAGCGCGCTTACGAAGAACCGGCGCTGTGGCTCGGGGTAACCGAGAGTGAGTTCACGATTTTGATTAAAGAGGTTCATGACTCCCGCTTTGATTTCCCAGTCGGTGAGCGCCAAGGTTCGTGCGGTGAAATCGAACGTGGTCCACGAGGGAAGTGCGCGAAGCGTGCCCGAAGTTGGATCGCGATCATAGAACGTACTCCAATAAGTTCCGCGTGCTTCGAGAAGAAGTGGACCGATGAGTTGCGCAAGCGTGGCGACAGCCTGGTTGCGAGGTGCGAGTCTGAGCGGTTCATTCGATGTTTCATTCTCGGCGTCGAGATAGTTGTAACCGAGAGAGAGCATCCAAATTTTGTAGCCGTACGCGAGCGACGCTTCAGCGCCGTAGGTTCTTGCTTCGCCCGAATTGATTTTTGTAAGTAAGGCGCCGTTCACGGCAGTGTCGACGAGGTCGTTGAACTTGATGTAATAAACCGAAGCTTTCGTGCCGAAGCCTTCGAGAAATCCGCCGTAGCGTTTTCCGTTTTCATAACTGCCGCCGAGCTCGACCGCCCACGATTTTTCGGGCTGAAGCGAGGGGTTTCCTCGAAACGTTGAGTAACTTGCGTAGCGATCCGTAAGCGAGGGCGCACGAAAGCCTTCGCCGAATGTTAGAAACTGCGACGATTGGTTCTTTGATCGAACGAAGCCCAGTGCTTTGAAGAGCTTTCCGTAGCGAGACGTGTAGCGATACGCAGGTTGAACGGAAATTTCAGGTGTTAAAGCATACTCATAGCTTTGCCCGACTTCGGTGTCGCTCAAGTGCAGTGTCTGACCTTGAACGTAACTTGCGGTGAGTCTGTTGAAAGACACATCGACAAAGGAGCGCGCAAGTAAGGAGTCGGTAAGGACTGAGCGAAGATCGCCATTCACCGTTGTTCGTGAAACGTCGGATGTCGATTCGGTCGCCGTGTTTTTGTCATAAAGCCCGTCGATGCTGGCGTTCGTGACTCGAAGAGTGGCCAGTTGCGTTTCGCTAAGGGCGTTTGAAGCCTCAACCGTGAGAAGTGTCCCGGTCGTTTGATACGTCGATACAAAGGGAAAATAGAGTGAACCTGGAGATGACCCTTGTGTTCGG
>CAJYOV010000146.1 GCA_913776405.1 Pseudobdellovibrionaceae bacterium | reverse complement strand
CGGATCGAAGTTGCCGTCTTTTGCAAGGCTGAGCATCGCTTGAACCGAATCTTTCGGCGCAGCGACGGTAAGAACATCTGCGAAGGGGCCTGCGAACTCGACAATCTTCGCATCGAAAATCGTTTCGTCGATATCGAGCGGAATTTCGTCTTCGAGCTCGAACGCCAAGCTCTTCAGAATTTTTTGACGTTCTTTGAACGGGAAGCGATTGAAGTGAACGCTCACGTTACTTTGTGAAACGCCAAGAACCCATTTTGTATTCGATGGATCGCTAGCGGCCGAAAGCTTTCTGAGAGCTTCGATTACCTCAAGCGACTTATCTTTTTGCGGATCTAGTGAGAGCGCAAATTCATGGAAGCCGGAGAGGACATAGCCTCGTGCCGTCACATCCATCTCTGCCACTTTCACGCTGTACGTGCCGAGATCTACACCGAATATTTTCATACGGGTTGTTTACGCTTTCTCGCCTCCGGCGAGAATCGGTCGCAGGCGTGCTCCCTCACTGTACCAAGCGTTACTGCTCGTTCCAATAGACAATGTTGGGAGGTTCGTTGGAAGGCGGGGGCGCTTGTGTTGCCGGCGTCGGAGTTGGCGTGCCAGTCGGTGCGGCTGGAGGAGGCGCGTTCGGATTATTCGGTGGAGTTGGCGATGGCGATGGTGTCGGCATGAACTTCACGAGCTGTGCTTTCACTCGATCAAAGTCGTAAGTGATCGCGGTGATTTCGCGCTGAACGCGGCCGGCGCGGCCCGTGCTACGAATGCGGAAGTTGAATTCGGCGCCGAAGAGAAGCGGGACCTTTGTCTGGTCGCCTTCCGAGAATGGATCGCCGGTAATGCCAATTGTTTGAAGATAGCCTTTGAAGTCTTTCTCGTCTTTGAACGGGCCGCGGTCTTGCTTCGCGCGATCTTCGATGATGCGATTCGCGCGCTCTTCGGTGATCTGTGGGGTAAGGCCCATCAAAACTTCTTTCGATGCGTAGTTCACGTTCACGCCCTTCGTACCAAAGACAGTGAGTCTTGGTGAAAGCAGATCGTAAAGTTCGTCGGTCATGCCTGCGACCATGTGAAGTTCTTCGATCGTTTTGAAAGGTGCATTCGGCGGAATGAATTCGTTACTACCGCGATCTGGGTAAAGACTTGATTCGTCGCCGGCGCCGCCTTTTTGCGATTTGTCCTCGTCGATCCAGTCGGTGATGTTGTCGACGACCTTATTGAAATCGACACCGCGATTGCGGTCGGCAAACGAGTCGTCAGATTCCATTTTTGACTGATACATCTGTAAGAGCTGCTGGCGAGTTGAATCTGCAATCACTTTCGAGGGCGATGCGAGATCGTTGATGTCGAGTTTGCCGCCTTCGGCTTCGATCGTAACGAAGTAAGACCCTTGCATGATACTCGATTTGACCGAGGCTTGAATTTCACCTTTCTCAACCGCAGAGACGTCTTCCGAAACGACGGGCGGCCACGCAAACGGCATTTGCCAAATGGGATCAAGAGTCGAAGCGGGGATTTTGTCGCCAGCCATCGCGGCAGCTTTCTTGAAAGCGTGAATTCTCAGGAGAGAAAGCTGCACGCCAGCTTTTGCCGCGTAATGCGCTTTCAATTGATTCACCGCCTGCGAACTCACGACGAGTTCGACGCCGGTTTCATACATCACTTCGGTGGCGATGATCATCAAAAGCGTGACGCTCGCGATAGCCATCATGAGGGCCACACCGGATTCCTGCTTGAGCATCGAGATTGTTTTTTTCATCTCAGTTTTTCTCGCCCGCTGCTGATATCGAGTCGCTATCGACAGTCTTCTCGTTGCCTTTTTTCTTATCGACTTCGTTGTTCGGGAACCAGATCGGAACGAGTGCGCTCAATGTCGCTTTTTTATCGCGGCGATCGTTTTTGTCTTGAGTCGTCAGCGTGATCTCGACTGCGTAAGGAAATTTCTCCTTTGTCGCAGCAGGAGCACCTTCGCCGGTTTTCCAGCTGTCGACGTAATCGTCGTTACCCGGTCCGAGATAGCGAAGCTGAAATTGCTCAACATTTTCAAGGAGAACCGTCTCTGGGCCAGGCGTCGTGAGTTCTTTATCAACGCTTGGCGAGATCGAGCGGTAGAGACACTTTGACGAAACAATTTTGTTATTGCTGCGGACGTTACAGCTTTTTGTGTAATAGCCAACCTTCGCCTGATTGCTCTCTTGCGAGTCTTTGATCATACGAACGTTCGAGAGTGTCGTGAGATACAAAGACGAGTTGTCACCGACGAAACCTGTAAGCTGCGGCGGTGTCGGTTTTGTGCAGGGCTCTTGAGCGCCGGTTTGAGAGTTAATGCAGGTCTTCGGATTTTCGCGGTCTTGCTGCTCTTGTCGACGATAAAATTCCGCTTTTTGGTCCTCAGTGAAGTTGGCCGGCGGAGTCGGACGCGGGCCGTTTCGTGCTTCGTTGTACAGTTTCGTAGCCGTGTCTCGGAAATGGTAAGCGTTGGTCACATCCGAGCGGAAAACCCGAATGGCGTCGGCAAGTTTTGCATCACGGCTCACATCGTTTTGAACGAGCGATCGGTTATCAAGCGCTCGTCTCATTGCATTCGTTGTGAGGATCGAAAGCATCGAGAGAATCATGAGCGAGATAACAATCTCGATGAGGGTAAAGCCGCGTTGGTTTCTCATTGGGCCTTGTCACCTTGGAAGGCGCCGCCGCCAGGCATCTGAATCTCTTTTGTGTAGTCGACGAAGTAGGTTGTGACTGTGTGACTAATCTTGTTGCCGTGTTTCGGTTTGAAGGCGACGGTGACGCTGACTTCTTTGACCGACTGTTTCACGTATTCAGCGAGTGTCTTTACAAGAGTCAGTAACATCTCGTCGGCTCCGCCTTCGCGAGCGGCTAGCATGCCGGAAATGTCAGGCATCTCGAATTCCTTTGAGGCCATTGTCCAACTGTAACCAGGATACATCGCGCCGAAATCGCCAGAGTCTTCTTCTTTGATTTCTTCGAGAGGTTTACCGGTGTATTGAACTTCGATCTCTGTCATTTTACGTTCGATGAGAGAGGCGGCCGTGTTGTTAATGCGCGAATTTCGCACGCGAAGAAAGTTGCCGCTCCACGCATTGGCGATCACGAAAATGCCGCCGCCTAGGATCATCATGGCGACAAAGACTTCAATCAGAGAGAACCCGCGCTGATTCTTAATCATTGGCCACGAACCTCTTTTAAAGTGAGTTTTCTCTCGAAAACGTCGGCGCGGCCGGTGAGCGGGTTGATAGCGATCGTCCAGTTAAGCGACTTGCGATCCGTGAGATAGATCACGGCTTCGTCGGCTAAGCCTTGCGGCAAAAACTGAACGTAGGCAGTTCCAGACGTCGTTTCACCGGTTTTGCGAGCGACTTCGACGCCGCCAAAATAAAGACCGCGCGGCAGCGTGATCGGTTTCTTAAGCACGCGCGTTTCTTGCTCGAACGTCGCTTTTTTCTCAGCGCCTTCGCGCTGCGCCTCGGTCAGTCGTTCAAGATCTTTTCGCTGATCTTCAGTCAATTCGAGCACGCTGCCTTGAGCGGATTCGACATTATATGAATGGCCTTTGTCGTCATCCATCGTGATGGCAAGACGGGTGGTCACGTTATAAAGACGCGCGTTGTTGCGCATATCGCGCGTCATGACGGCAAGTTTTCGAACAGCCGAGCGCATCTGAGTGCCGGTCGTGAACAAGCGCGGTGCTGCAACGGCTAAGATGCCGCCTAAGATGGCCATTACCACCATGATTTCGATCAGGGTCATGCCCTTGCTGCTGCGCATGTTCATGCGTTTATCGTCCCTCGAAACCGCAAAAAGAAAAAGGGCGAACTTAACGTTCGCCCT
>CAJYOV010000145.1 GCA_913776405.1 Pseudobdellovibrionaceae bacterium | reverse complement strand
TTCAATCATTGGCTTTCTCCTTCAGACAGTGGCAGTTGAAGCCCTAAAGTTTGAGCCGCTTTCTCCCAGCGCTCAGACCATGGACTTACGATTCTAACGAGCTCACCGGTTTTTGGGTGCTTGAATTCGAGTTCTTTGGCTTTTAACCACAAACCCGGCAGATCAAGTTGCGTTCTGAAAAAACGATTGTGGTGAGAATCACCATGGACAGTGTCACCGACTAGAGGGTGTGCCAAGCGAGCCAGATGCCGACGGATTTGGTGAAAACGGCCCGTTTCGGGTCTCGCTTCAACAAGTGAATAGCGAGCGGTTGGATGTCGCTTTCCAATCGCGTAAGGCAGTTCAATCTTTTGATGCGTGAGATATCGCGTTAACGCTGGAACAGGCACGTTCGTCGAATCGAGCTCGAGCGGGATATCGATCACGCCTTCTGGCTTTGCCCAACCACGAGCGATTGCGAAGTAGGTTTTTTTAACTTCGCTCGCTTGAAGCTGATAAGAAAGCTCGCGCGCGGTGTCTTTATTTAAAGCGAACAGCAGAACGCCATCGGTGCCCACATCGAGTCGATGAACTGGGTAGACGTACTGATTGATCTGATCGCGAAGATTGTGAAGACAGATGAGATCACGACTGACGCGGCGTCTGCGGTCTTCCGGTTTGTGGACGTGGAAACCTGACGGTTTCTCGATTGCAACGAAGTCCGCCTCTTGATGCAGAATCTTAAAAGTGACTTTCGTTTTCGATTTCGACTCTTCGATTAACGCTTCATCTTCGAGTCGTTCTTCTGGCGAAAGATCAGCGTCGTCTAAAGACTCGACCCATTCGTCGGATGTTTTCGATTTTTCGTTCAAAGAGCGACCAGTCATCGGACTCACTTATCGGTTTCCAGATGGCTTCGATCTCATCGATCAGGAGCATCTCGGGTTTTTCGCGTTTGAAATAATCGTCGCTCTTAAGTTTCGACTGTTCAGCCAAAATGGCGACCGCGTCTTCGCTCGCGGGCCACGCGGCTATGAGCTTCTGAAAGCGTTCAAACGGCTCGCCCGAGTAGCTCGCTTTTTCAGGGCTTCGCTGCCATCGCTCGTGATCGCTCGAAGAGCCGCCATACCAATCGAAAAAGAACTGCTCAAACGTTACCTGTGAATGACCTAGAAGGTTGAAACCTGCAAGCAGTAACTCTTCGTCGGCCTCGATTCCGCGGTCCTCAAGACCGAGACGGTCTCTGAAGCGATTCGCAGCCGCATCGTTGAACGTCGGCGTGAATTTCCGAAGCGCTTCGATCAGGGCGTCTTTTTCGGCCCCGGCATACAGGAAACATTCTGCCAGGCGCTCGAGGTTCCACATCACGGCTTCGGGTTGTCGCCCATAGGCATACAGCCCCGTTTCGTCGAAGTAGGCTGCCGTAAATTCCGGATCGTATTTCGGTAAGAAGCGGTAGGGCCCGTAATCGAAGCTCTCACCGGTGAGACTCATGTTATCGGTGTTGAGAACTCCGTGGACAAAGCCCGCGACCATCCATCCCGCACACAGCCGTGCTGATGCTTTTACGATTTCCTCTAAGAGCTTGATCGGCCAGATCGCTACCGGTTCAGATTTTACGCTCGGATAAAAGTGCTCGACGGAATACACGATCAACCTCTGAATCGCATCCGGGTCGCGATGAGCGGCGTGCCGCTGAAAAGTTCCGAAACGGATATGCGAGTGACTCAAGCGCGTAAGAACCGCCGATCTCGTAGGCGAAGGCTCATCGTTGCGATGAAGATTGAGCCCCGTCTCAAAGATCGCAAAGGTCTTTGACGTATTCACGCCGAGAGACTCAAGCATCTCGGTCGCAAGTGCTTCGCGCATCGCACCTTTGAGCGTCAGCATCCCATCGCCTGCGCGTGAGTAAGGTGTTGGTCCACTGCCCTTCGTACCTAGATCTAACGTGCGATCGCGATCGTCTTTCAATTGTGCGAACAAGAACCCACGGCCGTCGCCAAGCCTCTCGTTGTAAGAGCGAAACTGGTGCCCGTGATAACGAAGCGCCAATGGCTGCGGCAGATTTTCCGGGAGCGGCTCGAATCGGTGAAAGTGCATCTCGCGCTCATTCTGATCGAGAGCGGCCAAGCCGATTTTCTCAGCCCATTCCGAGTTCCAAAAGCGTTCGCGTGCTTGCGGAAAAGCTGCGGGCTTTACGAGGTCATAAAATTTCTCGCCGAGTTCTAGAATGATTGGATTCGGGCGGTAGCGGCTTGAAACGGGCATGGGCTGCACATTAGCAGAGGTCAATGGGCGGGCAAAGCGTTCCTGTTGGATCTCAGGCTAGACCTTCGGCCTCTGTTTTAGAATTCCCCACCGCTTCTCAACGGAACCGAGA
>CAJYOV010000144.1 GCA_913776405.1 Pseudobdellovibrionaceae bacterium | reverse complement strand
GCTTAAAAGAGCTTCCTTCTCTGAAACGCGCTTACATGCAAAAGATCACGCAGATCGTTCGCAAGCTCGATTACACGAAGCCTGAGCATTTCGACGTGCTCGACCAATATAAAGAACTCGTACCGGCTCCGCAGCAGCGAGAGACTCTCGGTTTCATCGCCCGTGGTCTCAAGATGCGCGCCGACAATGGAAACGTAGACTGGACCGTTCGTCAGAAGCAAGACGACTTCCGTCTTCTCTACCAAGTTTCTGAAATGAAATTCTTAATCGGCGCCCTGCTAGAAAGCTCTATCACTGGAGCCGAGTTCGCAGGTCGCATGGCTCGCCTCGATGAAAACATGCTTACGCCCGCAAATCTTGAGCTTGCGATCGAAACGCTGCCCGAGATTCTGAAGAAGTTGAACTGGTCTCAATCGACTCAGATCTTGAAGCGCTTGAATCTGACAGAGATCCCGCTCGACGATTCACTCGTCAAGCTTCTCACCGAACTCGTTGAGCCGCTGAAGGGCCTTGGACCTACCGATGCTGTTGAATACCGCACGGCTCTGGCAACGGTTTTAACGAACCAATTCCACCGCACAACTTATAAAGAGCCCGTGGGGCGACTTCTCTACGATCTTTGGCTCGAGACAGAGTCGAATGTCCGTTATTCTCTGAGTACGGTCGCGTACCATGTCGGCGATGTCGTCTACCAGCGCATGATCGAAGTTTTGAAAGAAGATATCCTCGGCCACAAATCGCTGACATCTGAACAGGGCACGGCACTTGTCGGCTACCTTGCTGTGTTAGCGGCGGCGAATAAGCGAATTCCGCTCGATACGAAATCTCTGATCGCGTTTTTGAAGCCCCATGCTAGCGAACTCTTAGGTTTGGCTTACAACCTGCGCCCGATTCATTTTAAATCGACGCTGTACTACGCAGCACTCGAAGTTTTCGCAGACAATGACGATGCCAAAGTTCAGATCTTCAATGGCATCAGCTCAAACTACGAAAAACTCGCGGGCGGCGAACAGCTTCGCCTCGAACTTTTGAAAGAGGCGAAACGCTCGCTTTCTCCAGAGAATTACGCGTCGGTCGCAAAAGACTTTCTCTATCCGGCGAAGAACCATGATTTCGGGAAACTCTCGAAAGTCGCATCCGGCATCGTGCTTAAACCCGTGTTCGCTGAGTTCGCAAAAGCCAGCCCTGATTTCAATGCACATGCGTCGCTTCTGCTTGAGCATTCAAATGTCTGGAGCCGCTTTACCGACGCTCAAATTCGTACAATTCTGAAGGACCAAACTCTTTTGAAGAGCGTTCTCGAGAGCGGTTCCGCTCTGAAGGAGTCACGCGCGCAATACGCGATTCTCAAGTCGGTCCTGGACTCTGAGAGTGATCCTGCCGTTCGTCAGAACCATCAGAAGGCTCTTCGGACTGGGCTTCTTGCTTACTTCGGCGAGAATCAATCTTCGACGGGAAAGCCAGACCTCATTCAAGCTTACTTTGATGAGTATCGAAAACTTGGGCCCATGAGTGCTGAAGAAGTGCTCTCTGTTTTCCAGCAGATTGGCTCAAAACTGAATGCCGCATCGAAAGCAGCCCTAATCTCGAACGCGAAGAAACTTTATCTTCGCGACGCCAAGCTCGCAGCCACAGGCAAAATGAACTCGACTCAACTCTCGGAGTTTGCGGGTCGCGCGTGGGGCGCAGCGCTCTCAAGCGCGAGCTTCTCCGAACCGGAGAAGCGTCTCATCACGCAAGCCGCAAAAAGCGCAGGGCTCGAGACGGTCTTCGCCTACATGGCGATCATCCCGAAGGACGCCCCTTTCTTTAAGAGCGATTATGTGAAATCGGTTTTGGTGGCTATGCCTTCTTTGACTGCGGCTGCTCAGAAGTCAGCGATCGCATCAATACTCTACTCACTTCTCTCTCGAACGCATGAAATCGAATCGGCATCGAAAGGTGCAGGGTATATCGATTTACGAGAGAACATGGTCCACGCACTCGCAAGTATGCCGATGACGAGCGAAGCTGATGTCAAGGCGGCGGCCGAGATCGTAAAACAGACTTACGCGTCGACCGACGAGAGCTATAAATCAATTGCGAATTTTATCGTGAGCGAACTTCAGACGGCACGGTTCAAATCAGATGTGTCGGACACGCGTTACGGGCGCATGAACTCAAGACCGAAAACGTGCCAAGCCGTTTTCGGTCTTGCGAGCTAAGAGCACCACGCGGCACTCTTAGCTACTCGGAAAGTTGAGCATCGGACGTGAGTTACGCGTTCATCTCTTTCGATGAGTTCGATGTCTCTTGAGCGCCTTGAGTTTGAACCATTGGAAGCGCAACCAAGTGTTCAGCGATGAACCACGACTGCAGCTCGTTCGTGCGAACGAGACCGCTGACTAAAAGGTCGTTTGTGCCATCGTCACCTGCGTCGGCCGCTTGTTTCGCGTATTCGCGCGATTCTTTTAAGATGATCTCGTGAGCTTCCAACAAGCGCGAGAGCTGAACCGGAACCTCTTCACGGCCCTTTGGAGGGTGCTCGATGCGTGTCGCAGCCGCGACATCCGAAGGCATCGCGATTGAGATGCCGCCTAGAGATTGAATGCGCTCAGCGACTTGATCCATCAAGGCCGCTTGCTCTTCGTAGTGCTTATCGAGCAAGAGATGGAGCGAGTAAAACGTCGGACCCGACATTTGCCAGTGATGCTTCTTGTACATATCGCGCAAGAACATCGTGTCCGCGAGAACTTGGTTCAAACCAGCAATGGACTGTGCGCAGACCTTGTCGCTCATGCCAACCGGAACAGGGAACCGCTCGCCGTATTTTTGAACCTCGGGTGATCGTTGATTTAAGAGCGGTGCCGCTCGGCCCGACTTCGTCACCGGCGCTTTTGTAAGGTTCTGAGCGTCTGATTTTGCGTTCTGGGATTTCGATTTATCCATTTGAGTCATCTCCATACTGAATCCTATCGATTAGCCTATCGATTCGAGTGAAATCTAATGTGACGAGACTTCTCGACGACATGTCGCGAATCCGTCCGCGCGGTTTCATCTCAAACTTTGGATTCAAAAGGAGGAGCCGTCAAAATAGCCCCGGAAACGTGTCAAAAACGGCAAAATTAGAGAGAGGTCTGTGGGCGAAGTTTCATCTTATAAACTTCCCCGGGAGAGCCGTTAAAGTTTTTTGCGACAGCAATCGCAGCCGCATCTCCCTCGAGTCCAAACCATGTGCCTTCAATTCGGCGCCAGAGCTTTTGCATAAAGACCGGAGTGCCATCAACCACGTCCGTCACCGTTAGGTAAGGCTCCGACGGTTTAGAATAGATGTGTGAATTGCAATTGAATTTCTCTTCGAAAGCGAGGGTGTTCGGCGGATCGGTTTCGATCCACTGCCCGCGATTCAAATAGAAGAGTTGAAAGCGCCAAGGTTTCTTTTGGACGGGATTTTTGTAAGCCAAAAGGCAGCTGTTCAGATCGACCAGCATGCGATGGTGCGATTTGAAATTTTGGCCGCCGTCGTAATCGGAGGCCATTTCAATTGTCAGGCGTGCGCCGGTTTGAGCGATGACCGTGTAACGTTCGGTTGAGTACACCTGGCCCTTCGGATCGAAGTAATCCCAGGTCCAACTTCGGCCAACACTGAAATCTTCAATTTGAACAACCGGGACAGCATTTGGCGTGCTGGCTTCAACTGAAAACGAGCTGAGAACGGCAGCGAGAAATAAAAACAGGGAAAGACGCATATGCGAGAGATCTAGTAGCCGCTGCTAAACCGGTCAACTGACGATACTTATTTTGTGACTTTGACGCTGCCATCGAAGCAGTATTCGGACTCGAAATTACGCTTTGAGCCGTGAACCGTGCCGTTCCCATTGATGATCGCCGATTTGCGAGCGTTGACATCGTCTTTGTACTCGCTTTTTACATGGCGAAGACGAAGCTCTAAAATCTTTTTTAGACGCGTGGTCTCACTCGGAATCGACGAGCCAAAGTAATTTTCGTAGTCGTTGATATCCGCCGCGTAGAGACCGCCATTCTGTACAACGAAATCGAACATCAAGAGATACGCGCGGCGCTCAGTCAGTTTTAAAGTCGCCATGTAGTTAAGTGCTTTCGTGTGGATCTTTAGAGCCGCCTCGATTTGAACTGAAACGTAGTCAGGATGCGCCCCGAGTTTGAGAAGCTCTGTTTTCCACGTCGACTGAAAGTTCTTGCCAGCGCTATCGGTGTAAAGAGTCTCGACGGCCCAGTCGACACTTTCATCTTCGTTGGAAAGTGCGGAAAGAGATTTCTCTTCAATCAAGAACTTTGAGAATCCGTCGCCCTCTTTTTCGCCCTCTTCGTCGAGGATTGAGAGACGACCATCCGCTAAAAGTGAGTCCTGAAGTGAACTCGCAACAAGGTTTGATTTATTCGCGCTTTCCCACGCCTTGAGCATGGAAAGAAGACTTGAGTAATGCGCTGAGGTGAAAAGGGCTTTGAAATTTGCGCCGTAGCGATCGCGCATTTTGAGCCAAAGGGGCTGCAAGCTCCCAGAGCCAAGATTTTGGTTCAAGAGACCGAAGCTAACACCCATGCCGTCAAAATTATTTGTTAAGTTCGCCCAGCCGTCGTGGCCTTCAAAACTGCCTGAGATATTTAGACCTAACGCCATCGAGCGCCGTTGATCGAGCGATAGAGTTGACGGCCAAGTTACTCCGAGAAGAGCGAGCTCTGAACAGATACCGAGCTCTCCCGTTTCGTCCGAACCCGGTACCGGCGTCGGGCCGCTTGAACCGTTGTCGTCATCAGTTCCACTTGGCGCATTCGAAGCGAACGAGGCCTTCGTCGCAACACCGAACCCGCCGTTGGCTCCGCACGCTGTTAGAAACAACGCCGAGATAAGAACTAAAATCCAACTCTGAAACATCCTTCTGTATCGACACGAGTCGATAGCAAGATGAGAGTTGGTTTTCGAGAACTGGTCGTTGGACTACCGATAAACTTAGGGGCGCCCGCGAATCTGTTTTTTCAAGAGCGCGTTCAGATGAATTTCTCGCTGCTCCATGCCGCCGCCTTGACCAAAGTAACGATTCAACATTTGTGCCCAATCCCCTCGACCTGCGATTGGCCCCATTGTTTCGACCGATTTTGCGAGCTCGTCGGCAGACGGTTTCGCATAACGGTTTTGATGAACCACGAGAGCGCGAGCCACTCGTG
>CAJYOV010000143.1 GCA_913776405.1 Pseudobdellovibrionaceae bacterium | reverse complement strand
TTTTTTGCGGTATGTGCTTGGGCGGTGCTGGCTGCAACGTCTGACATTTCAAAGGCTCCTGAGCGAGTCGTATCGACCCGTAAAAACCGCGAACGAAAAGGTCGTCCCGGTCGCTTAACGATTCATTCGTTAGGTTCCGATTAGAGCTAGCATTTACCTGGGAGATCGACAAGATACGCGGGCCAGAGCCCGCAGAGATCAACGCAACGTGTAGGTGTTAACGATCGCTTCGTAAGCCGCACTCAAGAACGGCATCGTTTCGCGATCAGCTCGAGCTTTTGCTCGTTCAAAAGCTTTATAAACGAGATCGAGCGAAGCGCCCGCCGGGCAATCGAGCACTTCGTAAGCATCCCAAGTGTGGCCGTTCCAGTTAAAAAAGATGTTGAGCGATTTTTCAATCGGCGCGGATTGAGTGCGGCGCTCAAGAGGTGCTGGCTGAACTTCGACGCGTGCTGCGGCAGATGAGGATTGCGAGCGCGACGCATAAACGTTCGTTTTTCGAGGTCGATAGTTATCCCATCCAACCGGTCGCTTTTTGCCCTTTAATGCAGCAGATGCAGGTGTGCCGTCCGTTTCGAGAGCGTTTTGAGTTTGAACTGAACGCAAGAAGTCCTTCGGAGTGGGCGTTTTCCCATCCGCTCGAAGATCCAATTTCACCGGCGGCTTTGGCGCGCGTCGGAGAACTAAAAATGAGAGAACGACCAAGGTGACAACGAGGCCGTTCAAGATTAAGACTTGCACTCTGCTTGAGCCCTACCCCTCGTCTTCTATTTTGGGCTGAAGCTAGAGATTTTGTCCACGGTCCGGTCGGGCTAGCTGGTTGACGACTCATTCCGAGCCGGTCAACTGCTGGATTTCTCAAAGAAGGAACAAACGTCATGGCGGCTAATCCATTCGATTCCCAAACAGCAATCCCAGGCGTTGGTCGTATTATCGCGGTTTCATCCGGTAAAGGCGGCGTGGGCAAAAGCACGGTCGCAACTAACTTGGCCGTGTCGCTCGCGCGCGCAGGCTTCAAAGTCGGTCTGCTAGACGCTGACATCTACGGCCCAAGCCTACCGCGCATGTCGGGCACGATGCACCAAAAAGTCGAACTCGGCGACGACAAGAAACTTCAACCCATCGAACGCTGGAAAGTAAAACTCATGTCGATCGGCTTCTTAGTCGACGAAGATCTCGCCGTCGTTTGGCGCGGCCCGATGCTCTTCAAAGCGATGGACCAATTCCTTCGCGAAGTGAATTGGGGCACCCTCGATTATCTTCTCGTCGACATGCCGCCAGGCACGGGCGACATCCAACTCTCACTCGCACAAAAAGTTCCGGTCGCAGGAGCGGTCGCGGTTTCAACTCCGCAGGATGTCGCGCTCGCTGACGTGAAAAAAGCGATCGACATGTGGTCACGCGTAAGTGTCCCCGTCATTGGCGTCGTCGAAAATATGTCGTGGTTCACACCGCCAGGCACAACTGATCGCGTTCAACTCTTCCCGAAAGGCGGAATGGACAACTACCTCCGCGAACGCGGCATCGCCAAACTCGGCGAAGTCCCCTTCAACCCAAAAGTCGCCATCGGCGGCGAAGCCGGAATCCCCATCTCCGAAAGCGACCCTTCCGCCGAAGAGTCAAAAGCATTCGCGGCTATCGCGGCGAAGATTATCGAACAAGTGCCTGCGAGCGCAGGGACTACGGCGTCTGCAACACACTGAGGGGATCAGTTTGTAGGGGTCAGTTCCAGTTGCCGTTGCAGGTTGAGTTTTTAGTACAGTTTGTCAGTCCGGCTTTGCTTCCGCAGAGTGAGCTCGACTGGGAAACTGTACTGCCAACTGGAACTGCAACGGCAACGGGAACTGTCCACTTCAAACTGTACCCCCCGCACGTTGTCCCACCTTGATCCACTCGCCACATAAAACTTTGTGCTCCGCCCAAGCTCGCTTATCCTAGACCTAGATCGAGTGAATGAATTTCTAGGGGGGGGGCCCGATGATTCATAGACCGGCGGAGTAGCTATTCCCATCTCGATAGCAACCGTGAACGACGCACTGACAAGTGTGAAAGGTACGGAGCTTCGATGAGATCGGTAACGTATCCTCTTTTGCTCAGGGCAAACTTCGCGAAAGCGAGGGGCGCAAAGCTAGAGGGGCTAACCGGGTTTTAAGAACTCATGGAAATGAGACCCGCACGCCAGCCAGCTGCCAAAAATAGAGAAAGACCTGGCACCTGATCCAGCATCAAAGAGGAGACAACTGAGCGGACCTTGCAAAGGGAGTCCGCAACGCCCGCGGCCGAGAGGCTTTCGCGGGTTTTTTTATTTTCGAAGGATGCTTTTGAGTGGATCGTGGTCGGAGTCCTACCCGCGTGCTTTAAGACGCTCAACACAGATCAGTTTATAGCGGTCAGTTCCAGTTGAAGTTTCAGTTCGAGTTTTTAGTACAGTTTGTCAGCTAGCTTCTTTTTGCAGTCAGCACGTAGAGAATTGCGCCGAGCTGACTCGTTAATGATATGAGCTCGGCGTCCGGCACTTCTTCGATCTCGAGAATCGCCTGACATTCGCGAAGGCTACCAAAAGCGATGGAATAAAATCGCCGTTGATCTGTTGCGGTCCGCTTTCCGGAGCCTTCGGCCAGG
>CAJYOV010000142.1 GCA_913776405.1 Pseudobdellovibrionaceae bacterium | reverse complement strand
GGGTTTATCCTGATTGGTTCAGGGATCGCGCTTGTAGAAAAAGACCGAGCATATGCAAGCTTGCTTCCCGGTGCGGGCATCATCGTTCTTTACCTGACTGCAATTGCGTCTCACAGCTATCACGGATTGATCGGTTTCGAGGTTGCGCTTTCGTTCATCGCGTTGATTACAGCGATGTGCCTTTGGCTCTTCACGGTTTTCAAGCACGAGGTGTATCCGATCACGGCCGCAATCGGCGTCTATTTCTCGCCATTTCTGTTGGGCGTGAGCGCTCAATCGGACTTCACAGTCTATTACCATCTCTCGACGACGGTGGCGTTTGCAGCAATTGCCGTTTGGCTTGAGACCCGTTTTCTTACGATTGTTGGCGCCTACTGCGCGATCGCAGCGACGCTCCTCATGCGTTCGTACAATCTCGATGTCGGTCTTCTCGTTGTGGCTTTGACAGTTCATTTCGTAGCTTATGCGACTGCGGTCGTGTTTCACTCTTTGCGCACGCGAAAAACACTTTCGGCAAACGAAGCTTGGGGTTACTTCCCGGTTTTGATTCTTTTTTACGTTGGTGAATATCAATTCATCACGGAGTTGAATCCCGTTATTGCCCCATGGGTCTCTTTGGCTTTTGCAGCCTTCTTGATCGGTCTGTACTTCGTGAGTCGTAAAACACTGAACGAAAAAGCGCTCGAGAGTTCGGCGGTCATTGCAGCATTTGCTTCCATCGTCTTCTTTCATTCGCTGTATCTTGAGATTCTTCCGGAACACTCAAAAGTCTGGCTATTGCCATTAATCCTCTTTGTTGCAGCGTTTGCGCCTGTTCGGCTGCCTAAGAACTTGAAGCCTGAGCGATCTGTTCCATCACTTGCTATCGCTGCAGTTCTTATCTGCGAATACGTGCGTATCATCTTCGATCTCTCGGGCTCCACGAGTGTCGGCGCAGATCTGATCCTTGTCGGTTTTGTTTCGGTTGCGGCGATGCTCACGCTTTATTTCTTCAAAGTTCGTAAGTCTGAGACGATTGAGGTGAAAGCGGGCGTTGGTCTTTTAGGTGTTGCTCACGTTCTTGCGATCGTTGCGTTCTACCGGTTGTTTGAGCCCTTCGGATCGCTCGCGGTGTCGGCTTCATGGCTCGTTTACGCAGCCGCCGTAATGGGGGTGGGTTTCAGTTTGAAAGACAAGTATCTGACGAAGTCTGCGCTTGCGGCGCTCGGTCTTGCGGCAGCGAAAGCGCTTCTCTACGACGCAGCTTCAGCCGCGACACTTGTTCGGATCGCGTGCTTAGCACTCACGGGCGCGGTTCTTTACGCGTGCGGCTTCTTGCTCAAGAAAACGGAAGACTGGTGATTACGAAGAGCTCAAGCGTTCGCTAGATCTTTTAGTTTCTGAAGTCGGGCCCGCATGCGGTCTGTGTGCGAGCCTTCCCAATAAAGCTTATCGCAAGTTCGGCAGTAGATCCCGGGTGGGCCATACTTCTTAATATTTTCTGGCATGAGCGCTCGCTGGTCCTCAGATGCGGGCGCGAGTTGGGTGTTGCAGTCGAGGCACCGAGTGAAGGGCGCCAGCATCCAGTCGACATGAGCATTCCTGGCGAGTTTGACGGCCCAGCTTTCTTCATCATTCTCTGGGAGATAAAGAACGTCGGCGCCTCGAGGCATCTGATGAACTTCTTCATCGCAGGTTAGGAAGAGCCGGCTTTCGTTGCACGCCTGTTTGAGAAGCTCATCGTCAGAGAGTTTCCCGCCGTCGATCAAGGTGTCGTAACCAGCCGAACGTAAGCGTCGACCAACATGGCCAAGCATGGCATCGCATAGAAATGTTGGCTGCGTTTTCTCGCTCATAGTTTCAAAGCATATCAACACACGCGTAGATGAGAAGCGGTGATGCGTGACATTGAGTCCTTAAAACTTTTCGATTCGTTAATAGGGCGTCGAGGTCTTTGCGCTCGCTCTCAACCCTTCTTACGCTTCGAGAAGCCGAAAGGCGAAACCTAGGAGGTTGAAATGGCAAAGAAGAAAGCGACACGCAAAAAAGCGGCATCGAAACGAAAGTACGGAAAAGCAGCTGGCAAGAAAGTAAAGTCAGCCATGCACCGGAAAAAGAAAGGCACATTGAAAAGCGGCCGCGGTGGAAAAGGCGGCACTGTAAAAAGCCGCAAGCAAGCCATCGCAATCGGTCTTTCGGAAGCTCGCAAATCAGGCGCAAAAGTACCAAAGAAAAAGAAGTAACCCCGCTCTCAATTTTAGGTTAGAGTGACACGGTTTCTCATCATGTGGGGGCGTAATGGCTTCGACGTGGGTACAGACGTTTGAGGAGCATGCCGGGGCGAACGAGGACCTCGTTAAAAACGTTCATTTTGTAGTCGGCAACGATTACGCACTCGCAGCTTAATTAGTTAAACTGCCATCAGTCCTTACGCGGTTGCGGTAAGGGTAGCTGGTGTAACATTAGCGACCTCGGACTCTGCCGGTTTTCTCCAGCAGCAGAGTCTTAAATAAGCTGGGGGAGGGGTGTGTGAAAGTTTGTCGTTGGACGCTCTCACATCATCCTTAAAACAGCGACTAAGCATGTAGCCCGCCTCAATTCGAACGACTTACGGACCCGGGTTCGACTCCCGGCGCCTCCACCATTTTCTTCAGCCCATTTCGGGCAAATTTTAGGTAACTAACGACAATAACAATAGCGTCTCTGTGGTCTCATTTAGATCTGAGCGTTATCGCGTATCACTCGACATCACAGGAAATCACTCGGCTTGGCTTCTTTTGGCTTCCGCGTGGCTTCCAGTTTCGACTGCCTCTTCGCTGTAAGACCACACCATTTCCGCCGCTCCACTCGAGCGGCATCTACTGGAGGTAGAAGGTGTTTGGTCTATACGTTCGAGTCGTTATCGCGGTGTCGCTATTGCAGTTTGGGATTCATCTTTCGGATTGCGAAAGAGGCGCACAGCAATGTTCGGGAAACAGGATTGAGCGAGCCGCAAGAAAGTTGGTTCGCGTTGATTGGAAACCGATTAGTGTTTTTAGAAAGTGAAGACAGAAGTTTCTAGCGGGCGGCTCAGCAATGGGTCGCCCGCTTTTTCATCTCGGCTTGACGCGAATTTTAATCGGAGTGACGAGGGTAAATGCTGATGATATGAGCATGTATAGACACCTTGATAGCGCCTCTGGATTCAGCTGTTGAATGATTGGCTACAAACTTTGAAGGATTCCGATGATCACAGATCGCTCAAAACTCTTGAGAGTAAATGTTGTTGGCACTTCGGGTGGAGGTAAATCCACGTTTTCGAAAGCTTTGTCCGAGAAGATAAATAGTCCTCTAGTGGAGATGGATCAGCTCTTCTGGCTTCCAAACTGGACTGAGCCGACAGACGAGATCTTTTTTCCAAAACTTAAGTTGGCTCTCAGGTCACCGTCATGGGTTCTTGATGGCAATTATGATCGGACTCTCTCGATAAAGTGGAAAGACGTTACCGCGGTTGTTTGGATCGATTACTCATTCCTTAGAACCATTTATCAGGCGGTAAGGCGTGCATTTATTAGATCAGTTCACCGTAGAGAACTGTGGCCGAATACGGAAAATCGTGAATCGTTTATCAAATCATTCTTGAGCAGAAAATCGATAATCATTTGGACGCTTAAAACATTCCATCGA
Source organism: Pseudobdellovibrionaceae bacterium (assembly GCA_913776405.1). Classification (GTDB taxonomy): domain Bacteria; phylum Bdellovibrionota; class Bdellovibrionia; order Bdellovibrionales; family JAMPXM01; genus CAJYOV01. Next base: position 130 of record CAJYOV010000142.1, on the reverse strand, counting down.
AATCGCGAACGCTATGAGAAGCGCTTTAGTGATCCGCAGTACGCGCACATCCATTTCGTTAGACTAACGAGTCCGAAGATGGCGCGGAGATTTTTAGAATCGATAGGGAGCAGCTGATGAAGAAGTTAAA
>CAJYOV010000141.1 GCA_913776405.1 Pseudobdellovibrionaceae bacterium | reverse complement strand
AGAAACGACGACTCGCGTGGGTGAACGCTCTTTCAGCGACCGCAATCTTGAAAACGATCCGAAGCTCATTGAATCGGTCGTGACGGAAGCATTTCGCACGACGCTGCCTAAGATCTCTCAGGCTGTCGAAAAACAATCGTGGGAAGGCCGCGTGGCAATGGTCAAAGGCGACCGTATCTACTTAAACGCGGGTCGGCTCTCGGGCCTCAATCTCGGCGATATTTTGAAAGTCACGGAAGAGGGCGAAGACGTTTACGATCCAGAGAACGGCTCGCTCATCGGCAAAGTGCCGGGCCGCTTAAAAGGTACGGTCGAGCTTGTTAGCTACTTCGGTAAAGATGGTGCGATCGCGATCGTTCACTCGGGCTCAGGCTTTCGAGAAAACGACCGCGTCGAACTTTACTGACGGAACGAGTGACCTCTTTCAGTTCCTTGGTGTATGAAAGTCGTATGCTGATAAGTCGCCAAGTCGTCGTTTTCGTTTTTTCGCTTTTGCTTCTGGCCTCTGATGGATTCGCTTTCGCGCAGCTTGATTCCTCAACGCCGACGGCGCTTCAAATACGAGATTCCGTGCTGAGTTCTCGGTCCTCGAAAATGGAAGACGTCTTAACCAAACTACCAGAATCTCTCCGGCGCGGATTCACACTCTCTTACGCGAGCCGAAGCCGATTGGACTCGAGTGCTCGCTACCCAGCTGTGCTTCTTTTCGGCGACAATGCGAAAACTTTGATCGCCTTCAACGGTCATGTCTCCCAGCGCGGATTTGCAGCTCTCGATATTCTCGAATTCGATGAAACCACGGGTTTCTATCGACCCTCACGCTTTCTCTTTGAGCCAACTGCGCGTGATCTCGCGAGCGCAGAAATGACCGAAAAATTGCCTGGCGTCGATGTGTACTTCGAGGCAAAGCCGCAAGCGTGTGCACGTTGTCACGGCTCAGAAAATCACCCCATTTTCGAAAGCGGCTATCCGGAGTGGAATGGGTTTTATGGTTCGAGTCGTGATCACCTCTACGGTTCTCAACTCAAAGGTGAGATTGAGGGCTACAGATTATTTCAGAAGGTCAGGCCCTCGAATCCGAGATACGCAACGCTACTGTTTCCTTCGTCGAAAGTCTCCTCAGTTACGCCTTATCTCGACGAGGCAACCGAGAAGTCGGTACCGAACGGTTACGCATACACCTACCGCCCGAATTTGATGTTCGGAGCCTACCTCGTCCGGAATAACGCTGTTGCCGTATTTCGCAAGTTAAAGAGCGCAAGTGCTTATCGCAAATATCGTGCTGCGCTCGCGTTTTCGCTTGAGAGATGCGATTTCGGTCTGGTGGAGAAGTCCCGTCTGAGGGCGCTGAAAGAAAACCTGAAGGCGTTTGGAGGTAGACAGCTGAATTCGACGTCGTTCTTATCGGACGAGCTTCGGGCGAACAGAGAAATCGCAGCTCAACTTGCGGCTCAGCTCGGAGTATCAGCTGATTTTTGGAGCCTCTCACTGAAGAATCCAAGTCTTCGAGAATACGGCTACTGGTCGGGCTATGGGGACACCCTCGACTTCGTGCATGCCGAGCTCGTTCGAGACATATTTGGGTCGAGAGTCGCTTCGTTGTACACCAGCACCGACCCCATAGGCGACTTATCCGAAGGCGGCCAATTCTACTCCAAACGCCTTCGTTCGCTTGGCACCAGTCTTACGCCAAGAAGCTTACAGAGTTGTCGAGAGCTAGCAGGCGAGTTTTAGGCACGCTCGCCTTCGCTGCGCTCAAGCTAATTCAATCCACACAAGCAGGAAAGTTTGAGAAGTCAGCATACTTCGCTTCTTCGTCTGAACGAGCCCACTTCTGCGGAACCGACGAGGCAACGGCGATCAGGCTGTCGTAAGAAGACGTCATCAAGTTGAGTTGGAATTCGCTTTTCGCAACATGCTTTAGGTGCGGAAGATCAAACGGCTTCATGATGGCTTTAATGTACAAGTTGCCGGCCACACGCTTACTGTCTTTCAATTCGTAGTACTCATAAGTTTGCACGACGCGGCCGCTGACGAAGTCCGTGCGTTTTTTACGGAACCGGTAACCTTTACGCTCGAGTTCCGCGCGCTCAGACTCTTTCAATTTAAATGGCACCGTGATTTCGCAAGAGTTCACGGTTTTGCCGCCGACTTTGCCGTAAGCGAGAGCAGTTTCGGTCATCGATACGAACACGAGCGCAGCTGCCGCGCCAACGAGAAGCGATTTGAGGATCGTTTTCATCCCACCCACCTTTGTCATCAAGATTTGAAGCCAGGTTATGGGGCATAGGCTTAAGCGCCGGCAAATGTATTGATCTACACACGGGCGCCGAAGCAGAAGTTCCATACCCCCAGGCGCCGCATCTCTGCAAAAGCTGCCCTTTGCCGTGGAAGGCATCAGGCCAGCCAAGAAAACTTTGGTTAAGTTGCGACGTCGAAGTCGCGAAGAGCGTCGGTGAGCGATGTTTTTTGGTTCGTCGACTCTTTGCGCTTACCGATGATGAGAACGCATGGAACGCCGAAGGTGCCCGCGGAAAATTCTTTTGGAAGGTGGCCGGGGATGACGACCGAGTTTTTCGGAACGCGGCCCTTCGTAATGACCGGAGTTGCGCCAGTGACGTCGACGATCTTTGTGGAAGCTGTGATTGTGACGCCTGCGCCGATGACCGCACCTTCTTCGATGTGGACACCTTCGACGATGATGGCGCGTGAACCGATGAACGCGTTGTCTTCGATGATGACGGGTTTTGCTTGAACGGGCTCAAGAACGCCACCGATGCCAACACCGCCTGAGAGGTGTACGTTTGCGCCGATGTACGCGCAGCTCCCAACTGTGGCCCATGTGTCGACCATAGTGCCTGAGCCTACGAACGCGCCGAGGTTCACATATGAAGGCATCAAAATCGCGCCAGACGAGATGTACGCCCCTTGACGAACGACCGCTGGCGGCACAACGCGAACGCCTTCTGCACCTGTCCATTGCTTCACGGGGATTTTATCGTAGAAGCGAAGATCGCCGGCTTCCATCACAGACATTTTTTGAATGCGGAAGTTGAGAAGGATCGCTTTTTTCGCCCACTCATTGAGAGTGAATCCGTCGGCGCATTTTTCGACAACGCGAATCGAGCCATTATCGAGACCTGCGATCGTCATCGCGACGGCTTCTTGAACTTTAGCGTCTGTGTGATCCGGACCTTTTCCGTCGAATGCGTTTTCAATGAGCGACTTCATTTGAGCGATTTCCATTTCACGATCCTTCCGAAACATAAGACTTTTAGAATTCGATTTTCAAAATAGCGGCGACATCCGACGTTCAGAAATCAATGACCGAAGCGTTCCGCCGAGCGAAGGCCTTCGATGATCGGCTGAACTTGCTTCATGACGCCTTCTTGATTCAGGCCGCGTTCGACTTCGTACGTGAGAGTCGGAATGCCGAGTTCCGTGCCGTAGGTGCCGAGGCTGCCCGGAGTCGGGTAGCCGATGTTATCGGTTACGATGTAGCCCGTGTATTTGCTGATGACCTCTGCTTCGATTTTGCAGTCGCCGTTGTAGTTCAACATCGGCTCGTAAGAGTGAAGGCTGAGGATGAACTTCGGCTTCTCTTCTTTCAGGAATTTGACGAGAGCCTGGTTCTCGGCTTCGCTGTTGGCTTTATGGCCTGGGAAGTAGCGCTCTTTCGCAACAACGCTTGTCCAATCGGCAGTCGGAAGGTTGCGGTTCAGATCGATCATCGATGCGTTACGACGCTCTTTCTGAAGAATGCCGTCGAGGTTGAACATCGGCACAACGGTGAGCTGAAGTTTCAGATCATACTTTTCACTGAGAGCTTTTAGGACGCCGTTCGCGGCCCAAACGCCTTCGATCTCGTCGCCGTGGACGCCGCCGAGGAGAAGAACATTAGGACCGGTTGAGCCGAAGCGATAGCCTACAATCGGGAGACCTGTCTGAGTCTGACCAAAGATGAATGCTTGCATGAGACGCACTTAATCGCGCATGGCCCAATGACGTCAAGGAATCGGTCAATCAGGGCGCAAGAACAGAGATGTCGACTTGGGTGAGATCCGGAATCTCGTAAGGCTGCATAAGCTTTCGTGCTACTTGCGTGAAGCTTTCAGACACATCGGTCGTCATAAGTTCAAATCTAGAGCGCTGGCTCGAATGACCAAGTCGCCCCGAAGCCAAATCGCCCTTGATTAAGTCTGCGATCGCTTCGCTCGAATCGACAAGCGCGCAGCGACCGTTTGAGGCTTTCGCGATGCTTTCCTTTAACGCCGGGTAGTGCGTGCAGCCCAAGATCAGCGTGTCGACGCCAGCCTGTAACAGAGGGCTTAGGTAACGATAGACGATGAGATTCG
>CAJYOV010000140.1 GCA_913776405.1 Pseudobdellovibrionaceae bacterium | reverse complement strand
CAAAATTTTTGAAACGCTCGGTGCGCGTTGTCCTCACTCGTCAGCAGATGTTCACGTTCGGGTGATGTCGCTATCGGTGCTTACTTCGGATTTGCGGTTTACACGCAAGTTCAAAAACCGACAGATGCAAACCTCGCGAAAAACCAAGCGATGGCAGGTTACCCTTCGTAATTATACGGAACGAGTTTCGAGAAAAGCGCTGGCGCTTTGGCTTCAAAGGTCATGCGCTTTTTCGAGTGAGGGTGCGTGATCGTCAAGCGGGCTGCGTGAAGCGCCAGCTGCTTGACGAGCGGACCCTTTTTCTTTTTTGGATCTAGATCTTTATTTGGACCTCGTGAGACGCCGTATTTGGCGTCGCCCACCACTGGGTGACCGAGATCTGCCATATGAACGCGAATCTGATTCTTACGCCCTGTTAAAAGATCGATTTCAACCAGCGAATACTTCGGCGTCTCGTGAAGAACTTTGTACTTCGTGCGGGCAAGTTTGCCTTCACCCTCTTTGTTCGAGCTCACAACGTAATCTTCGTTTTCAATGAGATAGCTTTCGATGAGGCCCGACTTTTCCTTCAGCTGACCGTGCACAATTGCGTAGTAGGTTTTTTCGTTCGAAGCCCAGTTGTCTTTTAGAAACTGCTGCGCCTGCTCGGATTTTGCGAACACGAGAACTCCCGAGGTCGCTTGATCAAGACGGTGAACGACGAAAGCCACTTTCGATGAGCGAGCATTTCCTTTCCGAACGTACTCATTCAGAGCAGAGTGAATCGTCTCGGATTTATTCCAAAGAGCGGCGACGGATAAAAAGCCGGGAGCCTTGTTGCCGACCATCAGATCTTGGTCTTCATAGAGGAACTCGAAACCGCGCGGGTGATACTTTTTTGGAACTTTTTTGAAGTCGTTCATAGCTTGACGAGCTTATAACACAAATCTTCGCGACAGCACGCGAACTTCAGATTACAACCAGTCGATGTTCTTCAAGCACAAGCCGATTCGTCCCCGTGATCCACTTTTGATCTTTCTACTCGGCACTCTCTCTACGATCAGCCCCTTCGCGATCGACCTGTACCTTCCAGCATTTGCGCAGATCGGTCAGGCCCTTGGCACCGAAGAATCCAAAGTCGCGCTGACACTTTCGAGCTACTTTGTCGGCCTCGCTCTCGGTCAAGCGATCTATGGCCCCTTGCTCGATCGCTTCGGGCGTAAACCGCCCCTTTATTTTGGTCTTGGCCTCTTCATCCTCGCTTCTGCGGCTTGCTCACAAGCCTTCAGCATTGAGAGCCTGATATTCTTTCGTTTCATTCAGGCCTGCGGCGGTTGCGTAGCTGGCGTGACTGCGATGACTCTGGTTCGCGACTTCTTCCCGAAAGAGAGCCGCGCGAAAGTTCTTTCACTTCTCACACTCACGATTGCGGTCTCACCGATGTTGGCTCCGTCAATTGGCAGCTTCATCGTTGCCGGCATGGGGTGGCGTTGGGTTTTCGGACTCCTCTCGTTGATCGTTGTTTCAGTGTTAGTGGCGGCGACTCTCTGGCTTCCAGATCCTCATACGCCGGACCCGACGATCAAACTTGATCCACTGTCGATCAGCCGCACGTTCTGGCAAGTGCTGAAGGTCCCGCAGTTTTATACGTACGCGGTTGCAGGCTCGTTCGGTTTCGCGGGGCTCTTCACGTACGTGGCCGGTTCACCCGGGATCTTCATGGGTCACTACGGGGTCTCGGCAAAAACGTACGGTGCGATCTTCGCGTTTCTTTCCGTCGGCATGATCGGTTCTGCGCAAGTGAACGTGCAGCTTTTGAAGCGTTTCAAGAGCGCCCGTATTTACCGAGCCGCTCTGATTCTCCTTTTTATCTTCGGCACATCACTCTTCATGCTCGGATCGCTGCCAAACTTCCCGATGTGGGCGTTCATCGCACTTCTCTTCGGCTTCTTAAGCTGCGTCGGCACGATGATGCCAAACGGATCATCGATGGCGCTCGTTCCCTTCGACCGAAACGCAGGGAGCGCCGCCGCGATGCTGGGAATCTTGCAGATGGGTGTCGGTGCTCTCGCATCGACAGCCGTTGGCCTTCTCGGCTCTGGCGTGAAACCCGTTGTCTCCGTGCTTTTCGTGACATCCGCAATCGCCCTCGGCATCTACCTCTATGGCCACCGCAAACTCCCACCGGGCACCGAAGACGCTACCCCCAAAACTGACACAGTCATCGCTCACTGACGTGTTTTGAAGGCGCTGAACTGCAGATTCTCTGCGTTTAAGCGACGATCTGTTTAAGCGTTAGGCAGATCGGGGAGTGGGACCCTGAAGAAGTGAAATTTCCCGCAAAAAAGAAGAGATCCATGGTTGACAGAGAGCCCCAATTCACACAAATTGG
>CAJYOV010000139.1 GCA_913776405.1 Pseudobdellovibrionaceae bacterium | reverse complement strand
TGCCATGTTTGAGCCGAGGATGAAACGTGCATAAGAAACACTCCTTGGGAGACTGTGTGGTGTCGGACGGTGAAGCGCGCGCTCTACGAGGATTTGGCGTTTTTGAAACGAGACGATTAGAGAAAAGATCGAAGCTGTCGTCCCGCGAAGGCGGCTGAATTTGCGCTTCGAGCCGCTTGTGAGCCCGTCGTTTTGTGAGAAGAAGACAAGCGCGACGTTCGCATCACGGGCCTGCGCTTGCAGCTTTCGCAACTGATGGTCTTTGAGTTGTTGGTTGCCAAGATCGCAGCCCACAAGCTCAAAGAGCGAAGACGACATGAGCTCTTGCAGCAACCAGAACGTTTTCTCTTGCGCAGCGGATTCATTCGCATCAGTCGGAGTTTCAATCGAAACAAAGTGCCCAAGATTCATTCCTTTTTGCTTGAGGGGAAGAGGCGAGAGCGGAACGTTGCGATTGATCCATGCGACCCATTTGCCGGCTTTCACCGTGCGTTGAGCGGCTTCAAGCCAGAGAGAGGTTGCGCCAGTGCCAAGCGAACCTTGGAAAAGTGTCAGCGCACCTTTCGGAAGACCATGCCAGAACAAGAAGCGATCAAGTTCAGCGAGGCCAGTCGCCAAGCCTTCGGGATGGCGAACTTCTTCTGGAGTGCAGAGGTGTTTTGCAAGTTGCGCTTTCAGTTGCTCAACGCTGAGCGGTTCTGGAAGCGGCGACTCGGCTTGAACGCCATCAGACGCAAGATTTGAATGAAGTGTTTCTGCTAAAGACAAAGTTCACCCCTTACGAAATGCACACGCACTTCGCCCTTGGGCTCTCGAAAAGAGAGCCGTGTTCCGTAACTATCTTGGTGTTAAAGCTTCGTCGGTTCGCTTACACGAATCGGCGGATGAGCCCTACGACCACGCCGCGAAGTTGAATTTCGCTCGGGTCAAACCACATTGGGGCCATCGTTGAGTTTGCAGGTCTAAGTTCAATCATTTTATCGATGTTCGGACCGGCTGAGTCTTCGTCGCTGTCGGTCTCGAAGCCCATCCGTTCAAAGAGCGCATTGATCGCTTCTTGAGGGATATTTTTTGCGCCACGGTGAGCGTAGAAGCGTTTTACAGTCGCTTCTTCGCCGACCATTGCGACCACGATCTCGCCGTTTTGGGCTGTGTTTTGGCGTTGAACCAAAATCACATCGCCATCGAGAATGCCGTCGTCGATCATCGACTGGCCTTGAACACGAAGAGCATAAGTGCGGTCAGCGTGACGAACGAGCGATGCCGGAACTTCGATAAACTCATCGTGCTCGACGGCTTCGATCGGCGCACCAGCTGCAACGCGACCTAAGAGTGGAAGCGACAGAGCTTCGATCGGCATGATTGCAGGAGTCAGCGAGTCGCCAACTGGTGTTGGAGAGTCGTCGCCGCCGCGAGAGACGATTGATTTTTGAAGAGCCGCTGCTGGATGAAGCAGTGTAATCGCGCGCTTTTGGTTTGCCCACGGAAGGCGGATGTACCCTTTCGATTCGAGCTGTTTCAAATAGCGCTGAACCGAGTTGTAGCTAGCAAAACCAAAGTGCGAGCAAATTTCTTGGTACGTAGGCGACACACCTTTGTGTGCCATGTATTGCTCTAAGAATTCGAGAACGCCTTTTTCTTTTAGAGATAAAGGAAGTGGTGCTTCGGCGCGAACGTTGCTGATTGTGTCTTCTTCGAAAGTGGATGCTTTTTCAGCCGACTTCGTCGTTGCGCGTTTTGCAGTCGTTGCAGTGGGAGCTTTCACGACGGCAAGTTTGCGAGTCGAAGATTTCGAGTTTTTTGTGTCGGTTGTTTTTGTCATCCATAACCTCGATTGAAGCAGTCTCGATTAAGCAAGCTAGAGAGCAGTACCCATAACTTACACTGATCAGTCACTCGATCAACCCTTAAACCGACTTTTCTGTGTAAGTCAGGTGTAAGAGAAGTGTAAGTTACATGTAAGTTAGGCTCAAGAAACGTGTAAGTCAAGACGCCAAATTTGAGAACTGGACCGATTTTTTGGGGCGCGATCTAAGCCCTTGAAAAGACCGAACATCGCGCAGAGTTAGACCTGGCCGCGGTCTTGGCGTTTCGGCAAACGAAGCACAAAAGTCGTGTTCTGAGCAGACGTATCTAGGTACAAAACGCCCTCGTGAGCACGGGCGATACTGGCTGAAACGCTTAATCCTAAGCCTGTTCCCTTGCCGACTTCTTTGGTGGTGAAGAACGGGTCGAAAATCTTCTCGCGAAGCTGTTTCGGGATGCCGGCGCCTGAATCACTCACACGCATTTCAACGTGAGATTCGAGATCGACGATCTCGAGCGCAACCCAGCGATCGCCGCTTGTTTTTGAGTCGACTGCATACTGCGCATTCAGAAGCAGGTTCACGAGAATCTGGCTTATCTGCACGGATCGACATTCGATCTTAAGCGCCTCTGGCACTTTGCTGACGCGGAAATCGATCTGACGGTGCCGCAGTTTTTCAGAGCAAAGTGAGAGGGCGTCGCCGACGATCGGTGCAAGTGAAACGAACGTGAAGCGATCGTTCTCGCCATCTCTTGCGATCGAGCGAAGGCCCGCAATGATGCGACTAATGCGCATGCAAACGGCTTCGATCTTCTCAGTTGCGTGAATGATGGCATCGCGATCGAGGGGCTTACCGTTTTGAGCGAGATCGCGTAGGCGTGCCGCATGCGCATGAGCGACAGTCAAAGGGTTGTTGATCTCATGCGCGATACCGCCCGCCATCTCGCCAAGAGACGCCAAGCGCGCGGAAGAACTCATGAGCGCCTGCTGCTCGCGCACTTTCTCGGCGAGCATGCGCTCATGCGTGATATCCATCGAGATGCCTGAGAAAATCAACGTGCCGTCGTCCGTGTATCTCACACGACAGATCGAGTTCACCCAGCGAATTTGGCCCGACTTCAGAATGAAGCGGCCGGTCCACTGAACACTGCTCATCGTCGCAGCGGCTCGCTCAATTGCATCCTTCGCACTTTGAAAGTCTTCAGGGTGAATGAACGGCGGTTCATTGGAGGCTAGCGGTCGGCCGATCATTTCTTCTGCGGTGATATCGAAAAGTTCAGAGACACGCCCGCCGACGAACGTGTAAACCGGCTCGCCGCCACTCAACTTCAGGTTAAAAAGAACGGCCGGGCAATTTTCGAGAAAGTCGTGAAGGCGCATCTCGGACTGCTTCTTAGCAGCCTGAGCCATGCGGCTCTCGGTGATGTTGCGAATCACGCAAAGAGCGGTCTGGCCGTCGTAGTTGCGCGCGATCCGTGCCTCGAAGAAACCGGGGCCTTCTGGAAACGTCATTTCATATTCGAACGTCGTCTCTTTACCATGATCGATTGCATCGCGAACGGCAGAGAGCGTTTTTGCCGCCAAGTTCTCTGGGAGAAGGGTGGTCGCCGACTTGCCCAAAAGTTCTGACTCGGGAACTAAAAGTGGCATGTCTTTCGGTGCGTGAGCCTCGAGGTACCGACCATCGCGGTCATAAACGAAAATCAGATCGGGCAAAGATTGAAGAAGCGTGCGGCTTTTCTCTTCGGAGGCGCGAAGCTTCATCTCCATCATTTTGCGGTCGTGAATATCGATGCGCCAACCGTTTGCGAGATCGTTGCCTGCAGGGTCCTTCATTCGAGCGCCCATCGCGAGCACCCACAAAAAGTCGCCATTCTTTTTCAGTAAACGAACTTCATAGCGATAAGAATAATCGCTTGAAGCATTGAAGCGGCGCACGTTCTCATCCACCATCGCGCGGTCATCCGGATAGACAGTGCTAAGAAGCGTTTCCCAGTTTGGGGTCAATTCGCCGACTTCATAACCGAGCATCTCTTCGAACCGAGACGAGAAATACATAAGATTTGCGTTGATGTCGCAACCCCAGAATCCGGCATCGGTGCTTTCAAGCGCCAGGCGCCAACGCAAGTGCTCTTCTTCTTGAAGGGGGATGAAGAGATGGCCGACGAGAGCTGTGTCACCAGAGATCGGATCAAATTCAAGACAGCACTTCAGTAAGAGGAAGCTTTTGTCGGGCAAGATGAAATCAAGAACGATGCCTTCGCGGTCGACGAGACTTGCGCGAAGAGCTTCACGCAGCTTTCGACCTTCGCTGAAAATCAGATTGAAAATGGAAGCGCCTACTAAGCTCTCGTGAGCGACACGAAGACGAGAGCAAGCCGCCGGATTGGCAGCCTTGATTCGACCAGTTCCATCGAAAATGAAAACGACGTCGCTCGTTAATTTAAAGAGGCTTGAACCCGCTTCGATCATGTCGGAATGATCTATCACGAGTTCCAAAAGAGGCGAAGAACTTAGTGAACGAGGTAACGACCCTCAATCACAGCTTGAATATCGTTGTCACGCTCGCTCGTATCGATTGAGTTGAGGTACCAATCTTCGAGCTGAACCATCATTTTCTTTTTCGCATCGAGAAAAGCATCGTAGAGGTCGTCGCCATGCCCTTCAGCCTCTAGGCGGTATTCGCCAAGAGTCGCGACTAAACTGAGTGACTCTTCATCCTCATCGTCATCGTCAACGAGAACCGTTTGAGGTACCAGAACCGCGATTTGAGATTCTGCGGCCAGGTACGGCTGAAGATCGACCAGATGTTGATAGATAAAAGCCTTCAATTCGGGATCGTTTTCAGCGCTCGGATGTGAATCGTGGGCGTCGGTATTAAAATTCATAGCTCTAACCCTCCTCTCATACGAATGAATGATCGCTTTGCAGGATGAAATGAACCGTTGGACTGAAAGGTCTTGGTGGACCTCTCTTAAGAATCATGTCGAAAGAGAGCGAAGTAAAAACCCATTCCTGGTGTGAAGCGGGTGAAGAAATGGAAACTATTTGGATCGTGGAGGTTTGGACACGAAAACGTTATCCTTCTCGGAGAATCTGAGAGGCCATTGGGCGGCTTCTCCAGCGTAGTCGACGCCGATTCGAGGTGAAGCGATAATCTTTGACGGGGGCACGCGAAGCCCGTCTTCAATAAAAAGTGGACGCCGATCGAGCAACAAAGCGTTGCTTTTTTTATCAATGGCCAAAGCCGAACAGAGCCTGCCCGGACCACTAGTCAATTCGATGACTCGCTTCGCATTTGGTCTTCGAGCTTTCATAATGTCGAGGCCTTCGAGCGGCTCGATCGCGCGAATCAAAACAGCTTCGGGATCGCCTTCCATGCGGGTCACTGCGTTTAAGCAGTTGTACATGCCGTAGATGAGATAGACGTATGAGTAACCGCCAGCGAGAAACATCGTTTTCGTTCGCTCTGTTTTTCGCCCGCCAAACGTATGCGCGGCGCGATCATCGGCGCCAAGGTACGCTTCTGTTTCGACGATACGGCCCGAAACGCGTGTTCCATCAGGTGCGAGGTGAACAAGCACTTTACCTAAAAGTTCTTTCGCCACCTTTGTGGTGTCTCGTTGATAAAATTCGAGCGGAAGAAGAAAACTCATCGACACACAATCTATGTGCGCTTCGAACGATGGACAAGCGCGAGTCAGCCTGGCAGGTTCAGAGCCGAAGCGGAGGGGAATCTTGAAAGAGCAAAACAATCCCAGCGCGTTATTAAAGCAAGATCCAATCGCGCCGGGCCTCGCAGACGTCGATGTCAAACTCGAAGAAAGTTGGAAACGCCAACTCGTCGATGAATTCTCAGCACCTTACATGCAAGAGCTCCGCGCTTTTCTGAAAGCGGAGATCAAAGCCGGCAAAAGGGTCTATCCAAAACCAAGCGAATGGTTCGCGGCCTTCGATGCGACTCCGTTTGAAAAGGTGAAGGTCGTTATCATTGGTCAGGACCCGTATCACGGCCCGGGCCAGGCTCATGGACTTTCGTTTTCAGTGAAGCCGGGTGTAAGACCTCCGCCTTCACTCCTCAACATCTTCAAAGAGCTAGAAGCAGACGTGGGTTTGAAGAGACCAACCCATGGTTATCTCGAGCATTGGGCTGCGCAAGGCGTGCTTCTTCTCAACGCGGTTTTGACCGTGCGCGAAGGCGAAGCGGCTTCGCATCAAAAACACGGGTGGGAGAAATTCACCGATCAAGCGATTCACGCTCTGGCTGAAAAGCGAGAAGGCTTAGTTTTCCTACTGTGGGGTAGTTATGCGCAGAAGAAAGGGGCCTTCATTGATCGAAAAAAACATCTCGTTCTTGAAGGCGTACACCCTTCGCCGCTCTCGGCCTCACGCGGCTTTTTCGGCTCGAAGCCGTTTTCAAAAATTAACGCGTATCTCGAGAAGCACGGCAAGAAGCCGATCGATTGGAGTTTGCCACCCGTAAAGGACTCCGCTCACTAACGATTCCTTGAACTTTCGGTCCATTGTCGCTAAGTCTCGAAGGTCCTTAATGAAAGCTAACAGACCGCCGGAGATGTGATGCGTCAAAACTTCATGAAACTCGCTTTGATCCCAGCTTTGGGGCTCCTTGCCACAGCGGCATTCAGCCAGCAGGCTCAAGCAGCAAAAACTTTTGTTTACTGCTCTGAAGCCAGCCCAAAGACATTCAACCCGCAGCTTGGCACCGACGGTGCGACATTCAACGCAAGCTCGCGTCCGGTCTACAATCGCTTGGTCGATTTTGAACGTGGCACAACGAAAGTGATCCCATCTCTCGCAGAGAAATGGGACGTCTCGAAAGACGGCAAGACAATCACGTTCCACCTCCGTAAGAACGTACAATTCCACACGACGCCGTATTTTACGCCGACACGTCCGTTCAATGCGGACGATGTTCTCTTCACGTTCAACCGAATGTTAAAAGCGGACCACCCGTACAACAAAGTGAGCGGCGGCGTTTACGAGTACTTCACGTCAATGGACATGAACAAACTCATCAAGTCGATCGATAAAGTCGACGATCACACGGTGAAGTTCGTGCTCACGCGCGCGGAAGCACCGATCATCGCAAACATGGCGATGGATTTCGCGAGCATCTTGTCGGCTGAATACGGCGATCAACTCTTAAAAGCAAAAAAGCAAGAGATGATGGACATTCAACCTGTCGGCACGGGCCCTTTCGTTTGGAAGAGCTACCGCAAAGACAGCGAAATTCGCTACGAAGCAAACCCGACTTACTTCGAAGGCAAGTCACCACTTGATCGCCTCGTTTTCGCGATCACGAAAGATCCAAACGTCCGCATTCAGAAATTGAAACGCGGTGAGTGCCACTTCGTCGCTGAGCCGCCTCCGACCGATTTGAAAGCGCTTCGCGCGGATTCAAAAATCACGGTGATGGAGCAAGAGGGCTTAAACGTTGCCTACCTCGGTATCAACGTGACGAAGCCGCCGTTCGATAAGCTCGAAGTTCGTAAAGCACTTGCGCACGCTTTGAATCGTCAGTCGTACATCGACGCGATCTATCTCGGTAATGCCGTTGTCGCAAAAAACCCGATCCCGCCGACAATGTGGTCTTACAACGAAAAGACCGTCGACGACGATTTCGACATCGCTAAATCAAAACAGCTTTTGACCAAGGCAGGCTTCCCGAACGGCTTCCAGACGACTCTTTGGTACATGCCGGTTTCGCGCCCTTACAATCCAAATGGCAAAAAAATGGGCGAGATGATGCAAGCCGATCTCGCTAAAGTGGGCATCAAAGCCGATCTCCAAACGTTTGATTGGGGTGCGTACCTTGATAAAGCGCGCGCGGGTCAGCACCAACTCATCATGATGGGTTGGACAGGTGATAACGGCGATCCAGATAACTTCTTAAGCGTTCTTTTGAGCTGCGAAGCCGCAAAGAACGGTTCGAACTACTCGCGTTGGTGCTACCAGCCGTTCGAGAAATTAATCGATCAGGCAAAAGTAGGCTCGGATCAAAAAGCGCGTACGAAGCTTTATCAAGAGGCTCAGATCGTCTTCAAATCGCAAGCGCCTTGGGTGACACTCGCGCACTCAAAAGCGTTCCGCGCGATGACGAAGAACGTTCAAGGCTACAAGATGAGCCCTCTCGGTACAGACGCTTTCTACGGCGTCGATCTTAAGTAATCATCTCAGCGACTCGCAGGAGTCGCTTTAGGATCTGATGTTTCGCTATCTCCTTAAACGTCTAGCTGAAGTGATTCCGACATTGATCGGAATCACTCTCATTTCTTTCGCGCTCATCCGCCTGATTCCGGGCGATCCTGTTTTGCTCATGATCGGAGAGCGCGGTGCTTCACCCGAAGTTCTCGCCGAGATGCGATCAGCTTACGGCCTCGATAAGCCACTTCCAGTCCAATATGGGGTCTTCGTCGGTAATGCACTCAAGGGCGATCTCGGCACGTCGATCACGTCTTCAAGACCTGTCTCCGAAGAATTCTCCGAGCGCTTTACAGCAACACTCGAGCTTGGCGTCGTTGCGTTGATTCTTGCGATTCTCATCGGCCTTCCGCTAGGTGTTCTTGCTGCCGTAAAGCGTAATTCTCTTTTTGATTACTCGCTTATGACGACATCTCTCATCGGCTACTCGATGCCGATTTTTTGGTGGGGTCTCATTCTCATTTTAATTTTCTCGGTTCAACTCGGTTGGACACCCGTCGCTGGCCGCATGGACGTTATGTACGACGTTCCCCATTGGACAGGCTTTTACCTTCTCGACGTTTGGAAATCGACAGAAGCATGGCCAGCCTTCAAGAGTGCGGTCTCGCATTTGATTCTTCCGGCCATTGCGCTCGGTACGATTCCGCTTGCGACGATTGCGCGTATGACACGCTCTTCGATGCTCGAAGTTTTGGGCGAAGACTACATGCGCACCGCGCGTGCAAAAGGTCTTTCGCGCACACGTGTCATCTTCCTTCATGGTCTTCGCAATGCCCTCGTTCCGGTTATCACGGTCATCGGTTTGATGGCGGGTACGATCGTGACGGGTGCCGTTCTCACGGAAACGATTTTCTCATGGCCAGGCATCGGTCTCTGGCTCGTCGACAGCGTTCGTCAGCGTGATTACCCGGTCATCCAATCGGGCATCTTGCTGATCGCGACAATCATCATCGTCGTGAACTTGCTCGTCGATCTTGCTTACGCGTGGGCGAATCCACGCCTTCGGGGGAAGTAATGGCAGTCCAAGCCGTCAACACGCCACCACTTCCACCGACAACAGAAGCTCAGGCTGCTACAGGCTTCAAAGCCGAGCTGAAAGAGTTCTGGTATTTCTTCAGCCAAAACCGAGGTGCCGTCGGCGGTCTTGTGATCGTAGCGCTCTTCGTCCTCGTTGCGATTTTAGCGCCTCTTCTTGCACCTTACGATCCGACTTTGATTCATGAAGGCGTTTTCACTCAAGGGCCTGCATGGTCTATGGGTGGCTCAATGAAGCACATCTTCGGTACAGATGACGTTGGCCGCGATGTTTTCTCACGCTTGATTTACGGCGCCCGCATTTCAATGGGCGTTGGTTTCATGGTCGTCGTCTTCTCGCTCTCGATCGGGACACTCCTCGGTCTTCTTGCGGGTTATGTCGGCGGTTGGGTCGATACAGTCGTGATGCGCGCGATGGATATTCTGATGGCGCTGCCATCGATCCTTCTTGCGATTGTCGTTGTGACGATCCTAGGTCAGAACCTCGTAAATGCCGTTATCGCGGTCGGAATCGTCGTCATCCCAGGCTTCGTTCGTCTCGTGCGCGCGCAAGTGATGATCGAAAAAAATCGCCAGTACGTTGTTGCATCGGGCAGCTTCGGTGCGGGCCCGTTCCGCCAAGTCTTTGTAAACATCCTCCCGAACTGCATGGCGCCGGTCATCGTTCAGGGCACACTTGGATTCAGTGACGGCATCTTGAACGTGGCGGCCCTCGGCTTTTTAGGTCTTGGTGCAAAACCACCAACTGCTGAGTGGGGCACAATGCTCTCCGATGCGCGCGCATTCATCGAAAGCGCCCCGTGGTTGGTAACACTCCCAGGCCTTTGCATTCTGATTGTCGTTCTTGGTTTTAACCTGTTGGGTGACGGTCTTCGCGATGCCCTCGATCCAAGATTGAAGAAGTAACGATGGCTGCTAACAACGTCCCTCTTTTGAATGTTGAAAACTTAAGTGTCTCGTTCGAGACCCGCCGAGGCGTCGTCGATGTCATCGAGAACTTATCGTTCTCGGTTTCTAAGGGTCGCACGCTTGGCATCGTAGGTGAGTCCGGCTCTGGTAAATCGGTGACGTCACTTGCCGTTATGGGGCTTTTGCCGCCGACCGCGCAAATCGGTTCGGGCCGCATTTTGCTCGACGGCCAAGACATGCTCAAGATGACCGAAGGCGAGCGCCAAGCGCTTCGCGGCGGTCGCGTCGCTATGATCTTCCAAGACCCGATGACGAGCTTAAACCCGAGCTTCACGATCGGGTTTCAGATCGAAGAAGCTCTGAAGACTCACGGGATCAAAGGTAACCTTCGCGAGCGTACGATCGATCTCTTGAAGCAAGTTGGCATTCCGGATCCAGCGTCGCGCTTGGACTCCTATCCGCACCAATTATCGGGCGGTATGAGTCAGCGTGTGATGATCGCAATGGCGATTGCCTGCGAACCGGATCTTCTGATTGCCGATGAGCCGACGACAGCTCTCGATGTAACGATTCAAGCGCAGATTCTCGATCTCTTAAAAAAGATCCAAGCTGAGCGCGGCATGGGTTTGATTCTGATCACGCATGACATCGGCGTTGTCGCCCAGATGGCCGACGACATTCTCGTCATGTACGCAGGCCACTTGATGGAAGCAGGGCCGAAGAATGAAGTCATTCGACGACCGAAGCACCCTTACACTCAAGCGCTTCTTGAATCGCTTCCGGGCTCACATGGTTTAGCGGAGTTTCGCTCGCGCCTTCCAACGATCGCAGGTCTTGTACCCGATTTGCTTGCTCGCCCGTCAGGTTGCCAGCTGAGCCCTCGCTGTCCACACGTGATTCCTCCTTGCACGATGGCTGTACCGCCAGCGATCGAAATCGAGGGCAGTCGTGTTCGTTGTATTCGAGCCCACCAAATTCCAAAGAAGGAAATGGACAAATGAAAACGCAAACAGCCTTGAACGCTCTGATGGTAGCTACAGTTTTAACGTTCGCATTTTCGGCAGGCGCCGCAGATTCGACGACGACAAAGACTGTGAAAACGACGACGAACCCAGACGGCTCAAAAACAGTCGAAGAAACGACAGTCACAAAAACATCGACAGCTGCCGGTAGCGAAAAGCCAGTTGAGCCAACAGAAGAGTCGAAAGAAGACTTCAAAGCGAAAATGCAAAAGCAAATCGACTCGATCAACCAACAGATCGACGGTTTGAAAAAAGACGCCTCAACAGCAAGTTCTGATGCGAAAGCTTCGATCGAAAAGAAGATCGCGACTTTAGAAAAGAAGCGCGACGAAGTTTCAGCTGATGTTGCGAAGATCGGTGACCAGACTGGCCGCGCTTGGACGAAGTTCAAAAACGGCATCACAAAGGCCGTCGATGAGCTTCAAGACGGTTACAAAGCTGCTCGCAAAGAGTTTTCAAAAGACGAAGCTAAATCTCAGAAAGCTAAGAAGTAATGCCTGAAGCTGTGGACTCGACTCTCTTAGAGGTTCAAGACCTCCGCAAAACTTACGAACTGCGCCGGATGTTCGGAAAATCCGCGCAAGTCAAAGCGCTCGATGGCGTGAGCTTCTCTCTCGAACGAGGGAAGACGCTCGCCGTTGTTGGAGAGTCTGGCTGCGGTAAGAGCACGCTCGCTAAATGCTTGATGCTGATCGAAGACATCACAAGCGGCAAAGCTGTTTTCGAGGGTAAGGCGCTCGATGAGACGCCTGCTCAAGAGTGGCGCAAGCAAGTTCAGATGATCTTTCAAGATCCTTACTCCTCTCTCAACCCGCGAAAGAAGTGCCTCGACATCATCGCGGAGCCGCTGCTGATCCAAGGTGGCGTAGCGAAAGACGAGATTTACGCTCGCGCACGCGAAATGATGAAAAAAGTCGGCCTGCGCCCGGAATTTGAGAGCCGCTACCCACACATGTTTTCGGGTGGCCAACGTCAACGAATCGGTATTGCTCGCGCACTCATGTTGCGTCCAAAGCTTTTGATTTGCGACGAGCCTGTGTCAGCACTCGACGTTTCAATTCAAGCTCAAGTGCTGAATTTGCTCATGGATCTTCAGGATGAGTTTGGGTTGAGCTACCTGTTCATCTCTCACGATCTTTCCGTCGTTCGCCACGTCTCAGACAAAATCATGGTCATGTATCTCGGCCAAGTGATGGAATACGGCGCACGCGATCTTGTTTTCAAAGACGCGCAGAACCCTTACACACAAGCGTTGCTTGCGAGCCATCCGCATCTTCACGAAGCCGAGCAGGGCGCGAGCGATACACCGCACGCAGCGATCCAGGGCGAGCTACCGTCACCGTTGAATCCGCCACCGGGCTGCCCTTTCCAAAAGCGTTGCCCGAAAGTGTTCGATCGCTGCCTGACGGAAAAGCCTGCGCTTTACGATGTGAAGGGGCGCCTCTCGCGCTGTCATCTTCACGATAAGGCTTAAGACTTATTCAACGACCATCGAGAGTCGGTGAGCGAGTTCGTTGATCGAGCCGCCACCGCGATCATCCAGAAGTGAAAGCACAGGGATGGCTTGTCGCGGGCGCGACGCAACTGTGATTGAGCTCGGGTGTTTCAAGAACGTTTTCAATGTCTCGAGTGCCGGTAAAACGAAGTCGACTTGGGCTTTCGTTGTGGCTACGTCACGCGCAACCGGGCTTGGCGTGTTCGAGCGAATCGCGAGATTGACCAGTTCCAGCGGTGAAGACTCACCCATTGCGACGAACGCTTTCGTTGCGCGTTCGACGAGTGAATCGTCTTTGAACGTGAACTCGAAGCCGTTTAACGTCAGCTTCGTCAGATCTGACGAGTTTGCGAAAAACTTCTTCGGATCTTTTTTAAAGAGCGTCATCTGCTGCGCTGTCGGTAACGACAGATTCCCAACTGAGAAGCGAAGATCGACACTTCCGAGATCCTCAGCTTCAACTTCAAAATGCTCGAGCGTGAACGTTTTCGTTTGAGCGTCACGAGCGATTTGAATGTAGGTCGATACGACCAACTGTTCGTAGCCTAGAGATTTTAAAAACCCATGAACTTGTTCGCCAACCAAACGCGAGGGAATTTCAATTCCGTCGAGTTGAAGAGTCAGCGTTTGCGGGATCGCGGGTTTTCGAGTCAATGCCATCTGCTTGAGAGACTCCCAGTCAACACCGCCAATCGACGCGCGGCCGATTCGGAGCGTTTCGCCTGATGATTTTAGAGTCGCAGTCACATCGTAGAGATGAACGCGTTGGCGAAAGAGGTTGAACTTGAGCTTTGAAAAGTGAATGTCGGCGACAGGACCAACTTGTTTTAGCCCCTGACTGAGGGCCTTTGCTGCGACTTTCTCGACCTGCGCTTGGACAAAGTAGGTTGAAACGAGCAATCCGCCCAAAGCGATGAGAACAACGGCCATCATGACAAGCGGCCAAACCGATCGGGGTTTTTGACCCGGTGGTGGCGGCGTTTGCGCCTGCTTGGGTGGATACGGATTGTAAGGTTGCGAGGTCCACTGTTGTTCCATGCAACTCTCTTCGGCTCAAAATGAGATTGGCTTAACGGTCGGGCGAGCGCGGAAATGCGCGAGTGTTCCCTGGACTTTTGGCGAAGCTCCGGCGCAAAATATCGACAACTCATGGGTGATAGACGAGTCCAGACACAGCTTCATCTCTTAAAGTCCTTCTCGGGGCTCGATCGCAGTCGGGTCGTCGACGCGAAGTCGACGGTTTTAATCTACGACCGGAAGCTCACGACTGTGTCGCCGGAGTTTTCAAAGTTCGCGTCGTCTTTTCCACATCGCTATGCAGTCAAGTCGGGCGAAGAACTCAAAGACGTTCGTGCCTTTCCTGCTCACCTTAAAAAGCTCTCTGATCTGTGTGCCGAACTTCCACCGCGCAAGATGACCGTCTTGGTCGCAGGTGGGGGCTCAGTTGGCGATTTCGGCGGTTTTTTCGCAAGCGTCTTTAAAAGAGGTGTGCGACTCGTTCATTTGCCGACGACTTGGCTTGCCGCAATTGACTCCGCCCACGGTGGCAAGACGGCGCTCAATTTGGCCGGCACTAAAAACCAAATCGGCACGTTCTACCCCGCGACTGACGTTCTTCTCATTAAATCGATTTTGACGTCACAACCGGAAGCGCGCGTCGTCGATGGCCTTGGCGAGCTTGCGAAGATCGCGCTCATCGATGGTGGCACTTGGGTCCGAACGCTTGAAACAACCAAGCTCGAAGGTGCTGACTTGATCTGGTCCGCTCTTCCGGATGCGATCGCCGCGAAAATGAGAGTGGTGAATTCGGATCCCGAAGAAAAAAGCGGTCGTCGTCAGGTTCTAAACCTCGGCCACACGATGGGTCACGTGCTGGAAGCTTACAACGGAGTCTCCCACGGTCGAGCCGTAGCTCAGGGGCTCTTCTTCGCGGTTGAGCTAAGTCATGCTATCGGTTCACTCAAAGAAAAAGACCTCGACCGTGCTCTCAGTTTGATCGCACGCTTTGGTCTCAAGCCCGAACCGCTGAAAAGCCCGCTTCCTGCACGCGCGGTCGAGGCTTATCTCTTACGCGACAAAAAACGCGATGCAGACAAAGCCGTCACGTTCATTCTTTTGAATCGCATCGGCAAAACGGAGCGGAAGACTCTCGCGATTTCGGAACTCGTTCGCCATGCGAAGATTCAAGGCTGGTGCGAGTGAAACAGTTTCGATTCAAAGGCGAGATCCTGGCCTCAAAATCGATTCTCAATCGTCTCCTGATCATCCAGTCCTACGCAGAGAATCTCACTGTCATCGGTGAGTCGGACGCCGACGACGTCGTTAAAATGAAGTCGGGGCTTAAGCAGATTCTAAAAGGTGAGCCAGCTGACTGCGGCGCGGCCGGCACGACACTTCGATTCTTGAGCCTCCGCGCTTCACGACTGCCGGGCACACATCACCTTTCAGGCTCACTTCGACTCTTCGAACGCCCTCAAACCGAGACCGCACGGTTACTTTCGCAACTTGATTGCGAAGCTGAAATTCGCCTGCAGCGAATGACACTGCGAGGGCAGGGGTGGCAACAGCCCGAAGGAGAGTTGATCGTTGATCGATCAGCTTCTAGTCAGTTTGCGAGCGCGGTTATCTTGAATGCGTGGAATTTACCTTTTGATCTGAAATTGCGATTCGCGGGCGCACAGGTCTCCGAGAGCTATCTCTCAATGACCATTCGTTTGTGCGAACGCGCCGGTATGAAGATCGACCGCGAAGGTCAAGATCTCTTGATCATTCGCGCAGGCAGCCAAGTGACTGCGACCGAGCTTCGAGCCGAGCCGGATGCAAGCTCTGCATTCGCTGTTGCGGCCCTAGCCGTTGCACGCACTGGCGAAGCTGTGATCGAACACTGGCCGTCAGAAAGTTTGCAGCCGGACGCAGTCTTTCCCTTGCTGCTGGCGCAGATGGGTTGTGAAGTTCAAACTCGAGGGACAAGCCTCGTAGTCTCGCGATCACCCTCGATGCCGCTTCATGCACTAGAGTTCGACATAAAAAATTGCCCTGATCTTTTTCCAGTGCTTTCGGTTTTGCTCGCGCTCGCTTCCGGAAAATCAAAGCTTTTCGGCGCACCTCATCTCGCCTTCAAAGAGTCGAATCGTATACAAGCCATTACAGATCTCATCAAAGGTATCGGGCGTCGCGCGCGACCTCTCGCAGACGGTATTGAAATCGACGGTAAGCCGGATTCGATTTTCCCAGCGTCGTTTAGATATTCGACAGATCATGATCACAGGCTTGCGATGGCGGCCGCCGTCGCTCAGGGTCATAGGCAATTCCTTTCCGTCGATCGCATGATGGTGAACCTATCGAATCTTTGGGAGCCTGGCC
>CAJYOV010000138.1 GCA_913776405.1 Pseudobdellovibrionaceae bacterium | reverse complement strand
GTTCGCGCAAGTGGTTCACCCGTGGATTCCGCTAAACGCGAAATCCCTCAAAACGTCGGAGTTTACGCGCTTTGATGTTCTTCTCCCGATTGCAAAAGAGCATCCAGATCTCTTTATGAGTTCGTACCAAATGGCCGGCGCCATTTCGTACAAGATGCGCCGTCAGTACTACAAATTAGAAGGGCTGAATCGTCGCGACTTTTACGATTTCACGCCTCAATCGCGACCGAACAGTGGTACGTTTTGGGTCGCAGCGGGCACGGGTCAGACCCTGCCAGCGTGGGTGACCGAGGCCGGATACACGATCAAGTCCGACCAACCGGTGTCAGAAGATTTTCGCGTGATTGAGGTCGAACGACGTGCGCAAGGTCCTAATCGCTAGCACCATATTCTTTCTGCTCTTCATCTACGGTTTGGTCCTGACGCAAACTCGTCTCTCCGTCATCCCTGAAGAGTTTGAGCCAAAAAACCCGACCGGCTTCTTCGACTATCGTGGAATTTCAAACGTTCATACCGAGCGAGGTTTGGGCAGCGGCTCGATTCTCGATGTCATTCGCGCCGCTCAAGAAAGTAATCTCGATTACTTGATCTTGACGGATCTCAACACGTTTTCTGATTCACCCATTCCCGATAGCTATCATCGAAAGCTGCTTTTCATTTCGGGTAACGAATACAGCTATCTCGATTCTCGCTTGATGCTTTTCGATCTCGCTCGCGCTCACGACATCAGTAGCCCTGGGCAAGCGCAGCTCTTGATTGCCGATCTGCTCTCACAAACGGACAAAGAAACTCGCGATGATTTCATCGCCCTCGCGCATCCGTTCAAGCCCGGCTACAGCTGGAACGGCCCGTACCCACCGGGCCTCGATGGCGTCGAAGTCATCAATCTAAAATCTCTCTGGCGCCAAGCTTGGGACACCAACAAGATTTCATTTCTCTGGAGTGCGATCGTTTTTCCGTTTAATTCGGATCTCGCACTTTTGAGATTGTATCCCGAGCCCGAAGCGGAGCTTCGACTTTGGGACCAACTCTCTCTCAGCCGTCCAACTGTAGGCTTAGCGGGTGCAGAAGCGACGGCAAAGACATCACCGATTGGGGATGCTTATTTAAAATTCCCCTCATATCAAACTTCGTTCAGCTTCGTGTCGAATCACGTTCTTTTGAAGTCGGAACTGACAGGCGAGGCCGAAGGTGACCGCAAGAAAGTTTTGACCGCTCTAAATGACGGCCAGTTCTACATGTCTCTCGATGCCGCCGGAAATCCGAAAGGGTTTTCAACTTACATCGCTCAAGGTGAGCAGATGTTACCTCTGGGTTCGAAGGTGAAACTCTCACCTGGCATGCGCATCAACGTTCATTTGCCAGCACGGCCAAAAGGTAATTTTGAAGTCGTCCTGTTTAAGAATGGTCAACGCGATCGCAACTTATCAGACGTTGATTCGTCGTTCGAGATCACGGAGCCAGGTGTTTACCGAGTGACTGTACGTACGTTCGTCAATTTCACATTGCTTGACGGTGGGCGCTGGATCACTTGGATTTACACGAATCCATTCTACATTCGATAACCGACTTTAAAATTCACCTTCACCAGGAATTTTCACCTTAAGACCTGGGCACGCCTCGTTCAAACACGCCAGTCGCTCTAGATCTGAAAACCCGCGCGACTCGGCCGTTTCTTGTTCGACTTCGCCTCGAGGTTCAAAATCAGAAGGTGCATCGAGAACAAAAACGCGGCAACTGCCGCACGTCCCGGCTGTACAAGAATGATCGAGAGGAATGTCGTTCTCGAGTGCCAAATCGAGGATCGTCTTGCCGGATTTCAGTCGCACAGATCTTTCTTCGCTTCCAAGAACGAAGGTAATCGAGTCTGAAGATTTCGAGCGCTTGAAGACCACGGTTTTCCCCTTCAGCCTTGAATCCTAACACGGTCCTCTGCTATCAGAGAACCCATGCGTTTTATTGCTTTTGACCTCGAGACAACAGGGACTCTGCCTGGCGTCGACCAAATTGCTGAAATCGGTGCCGTTCGCTTCAACGAACAAGGCGTTCCAGAAACTATCTTCGCTACGCTCATCGATCCAGGCATCCCGATGCCCGAGGCCGCAGGACGCGTTAACGGGATTACCGACGCGATGTTGGCTGGCCAACCGAAAATCACCGATGTCCTCGAAGCTTTCGCTGAATTCTGTGGCGACGACCCAATCGTTGCGCATAACGCTGCCTTCGATGCGCAATTCTTG
>CAJYOV010000137.1 GCA_913776405.1 Pseudobdellovibrionaceae bacterium | reverse complement strand
TGAATCTCGTTAAGACCGGTCAGCTCTCGGCTTCTGATGTTCGCGCGCTTCAGAAGACACCGCGCTGCGAGCCATATCTCGATCTCCTCGGCAACATCGGCAATATTCTCGATCGCAGCTCGAGTTCTGACGGCGAAACGCCCGACAAACTCTCTGTGATCAAAATTGAAAAAGGCTACGCTCTTCAATTGAAGATGAAGTCGGGTCGCCTGGCTCTCTTCCGCATCGCTGCGAAACTCGATGGCGTTAAATCTGTGAAAGACCTCGAACGCATTCGATTGGACGCTTCAACAACCGGTCAGAATGTCGGCTTAAGCTTCAACGTCACCGACCGCTCAACGAGCGAGCCAACACGCTCGCGCTCACATGAAGCCTGCACCGTTTATGAGACGATTCGTGGCAAAACAGTCGCGCGCCCAGGCCACCGCCGCACGATCTCTCAAACAAGCGTTACGTCTTACAATATCGAAATGTCGTTCCTCGCACCGAACGGCCAACTCCTGATGAAGTCGTCTCTCTCAGACGCCGACTTCGACACCGACAAACGCGAAGGCACTTGCTACCCGGACTAAGTTTTCAATTTTCGATTCGCGTTGCCGTAATGAATTATCTCTAGGAAAGCTGAGGATTATTCCCAAATACCAGTCGAACGCAGATTCTAGTTGTAACACTGACGAGTGCGGCCTATAGATGCCGCAAACGCCATCAAAGGAGGCCACTATGAAAACTCAATTCTTCTTCGGTCGCCTCCGCTCGCTTGCAGTCTAAGCAATCCATATCGAAAATTTAGATTCGCTAATGACCAGCGCTTCGGTCGCGGCCCTTTTTTAATTTTTCTGATCCGTTTGTCGGATCTCAAAGGGCTAACTCAAAATGAATTTCAAGTATTCTAATCCAGAGGGTACGGATACGTGCGCTCTGGTCCTCAGCCATTTATGGGCTGATGTGTATGGTATTGATCAACGCGGTTCGGGACGCTGTTCTCCGGATGAGTGGGCCAAACTCATCAAACAAGCTTTAGAGGCGGCGAGTGAGAAAGCTGTAAAGTCCGTTGTTTTTCGCGTCATTGAAAACAGCGAGGCACAAGGACTGATTCGCCTACTTCCCAGTCTTGGCTTTGTTCTCAAAGAAGGGCGCGTCGAGTATCGAGCCTTTCTTGCGGATCTTCCAAACGACGAAGGTACGCCATTTGAATGGAAGTCGGCTGCTGATCTCGATTGGACTCATCAGCAAATAGCAGCATTTCTATCTGAGGTGGCCCAAGGCGCGCTCGATCTTGAGCCGGTAGATGATCCGTTGGCACACATTCAAGACTGGCTAAAGGATCCCGTGCTCACTGCGGGTCTGGAGTGTGTGTCGATAGGCTTCATGAATGGTAAGGCATCTGCTCTGGTTGTTGCGCAAATAAATCCGCGCACGCTTTGGTCGCGGCTTTCTTACGTCGGCTTAATCCCTGAAAGGCGCGGTCAACGTTTTGGTCAATGGCTTCACCGTCACGGTTTCGAGATGCTGAAAGCGCAAGGTGGTGATCTGTATCACGGAGGGACTAACAGTCTAAACAAGCCGATGATTCGGCTCTTCGAACAACACGGATGTCGTTCCTACCATCGCATGCAAGAGTGGGTGTGGAAATCGGTGGAGGTACGATGAAGCAAAGTACCTTTACAACAAGAAGACTCGTTATCCGACCATTTCACAAATCTGACTACAAAGAGTGGTTCGCGGCATATGTCGAATGTGGACCTGCTCTAAATCGTTGGGATCACGGAGCCTATCCCGCAAAGAAGTCGACACCAAAACACTTCGACCGGTTTCGTAAAAGGTTAGATGATCTAGCCCGCGATGACGATTACTACCGGTACGGAGTCTTCGAGAAGAAATCTGGACGGTTGGTAGGACACATCGATTTCGATGTCTTTGTTCGATCGACTCATCAATTTGCGAATTTTGGATACATCATTCACAACGCTTATTGGGGTCGTGGTTTCGGGCAAGAGGCAGCAAAGGCCGGCTTACGGATTGGCTTCAAGGAACTGAAGTTGAATCGTTTGGAAGCTGCGATCAACTTCGACAATCGCAAATCAATTCGGCTAGCGAAATCGATTGGTATGCGTCGCGAAGGAATCAAGCGGCGTTATTGGTTCGAGAACGGCGAGTGGGTCGATCACTTGATTTACGTGGCCAATCCTGAAGACATCGGAATGAAAGCATTGAAGCCGTTCTAGATTCTTCATCCAGAAGTAAAAGGGGGCGCTTAGTAAGGGCGCCTTGCGAATCGATCGCTAATTTGAGCAAGAAGTGGCGGAGTAGGGGGGATTTGAACCCCCGGTACGGGTTTACCCCGTACGACAGTTTAGCAAACTATTGGTTTAAGCCACTCACCCACTACTCCGTGAATTTTTTGACTCGAGACCTCGCGGCTGAAAGCGCGCGGGGCCCGAGGGCTAGCTTTTGACAGTGCCACAGGCTCGAGGGCGCCGTCAAAGGATTGAGCGCTCGGAGGGTCCGGTAAAACGTTGTTCGCACTGAGCATTTCGCCCTTAGG
>CAJYOV010000136.1 GCA_913776405.1 Pseudobdellovibrionaceae bacterium | reverse complement strand
GAGATGAAGATTCGCGAATGTCGATGCCGAGCCATCCGATCTTTTGTTATTTTTCACGCAAACACGTTGGTCTGCCGTTGGTGCGTTGCCTTCATAAGTTCCGTCTTCGATCCCGTCGTAGAGAACGTCGATCGGGTGAAATCCAGAGAGGAACTTTACGATAAAATCGAGTCGGCGACCCGAGAAGAAGGACCATCCAGCCGCTTTGAAGGTGTTGTCGTGAATATAGATCTTCTCGGGCCGCTGATCGTAACGTGGGTCTTGAACGGGACGTTCCGTGATTGCAAAATGCGCGATACCGATGCCGCCGAGTCTGTGGTCTTCGATTGTGTTCTCGAAGATTTCGACGTCATCGTTTGCGAGAACAAGCATGCCGAGCCCTGGCGCAAGCAAGTAAACGATGTTCCCTGGTGTCGAAAAGTTCTTGAGATTGTTCTTATAGACTTTATTTTTGAAAACGCGTGTGTGACGACCCCCTTGCTTCGGCAAATCAGGAAGATCGAAGACTAGGATTCCGGTTGTGTTGTCGGTCACATCATTGTCGTAGACGTCGGCAAAAACTGAATTCTCGATCTCGATGCCAGCGACGTTGTTGAAGACGCGATTTCGGCGAACGATGATGTTTTCGCTTTGACCCACGTAAACGCCTGCGTCCGACGAACCAGACACCTCGCAGTCTTCAATCAAAACATTTCGCGAAAGAACCGGGTAAAAACCGTAAGGGCCATTACTCGCTTTAAGACCTTGAGTCCATGCGACGCGAACGCGCCTGAATGTAATGTGATTCACACCGGTCGCTTTGATGGCGTCGCCAGCCGTATCTTCAACTGCGAAATCCTCGAGGGTGATTTGAGACGCTGTGATTTGGATGCCTTCAGGTCCAGCTTGTTGGTCGGTAAATGTTAAAATCGTTTTCGCGAGGCCGGCGCCTTTGAGTGTTACCCCAGGTCGCACGAGAAGAATTTGGTCACGAACAGGGAACCGGCCAGTTGGTAGAAGAACGGTTTGGCCCGAACGCGCTTTTGAAAGCGCCTCTTTCAGGCTGGCCTCGAAGTTGTCTTTCGACACGGTTAAAACAGTCGAAGTTTGCGATCTTGAAGGTTCGGCATTCGCAGACAAACTAAACGCACAGCCCAAACCCAAGACGCCGAAGGTAAATAAAACCGCGCTGATTTTCATGACTTAATTTTTTCTTGGTCTCCTCTCGAGAATCAACAACAATATGCCCATGACATCTGAGAGTTTGGTTTCCCTGTTGAATTCGCAGCGTGAGTTCTTTCTATCCGGCGGAACACGGACTTGGGAGTATCGCGATTTACAATTGTCACAGCTTGATCGCCTCATCCGCGAACGCGAAGACGACATCTATGCGGCCTTACACGCCGATCTCGGAAAGCCAGTTCAGGAAACGTTTGTCACTGAGATCGCCGTACTCCTCTCTGAAATCAAGCGGGTGCGGAAGAGCTTCCGTAAGTGGATGCGCCCTAGTACCGTCTCAACACCGCTTTCTTTATGGCCTGCGAAAAGTCAGCTTGTTCCAGAGCCGAGAGGTGTGGTGCTCATCATCGCGCCTTGGAATTACCCCCTTCAGTTGGCGCTTGCTCCACTCATCGGCGCGATTGCGGCGGGTTGCTGTGCCGTCGTAAAACCGTCTGAGTTGACGCCTCGAACGTCCTCGTTGATTCAGGAGATGCTCCATAATCTTTTCGATCCAAACTACGTTGCGGTCATCGAAGGCGGCATTAGAGAAACTCAAAGCCTCTTGGCTCTTAAGTTTGATCACATCTTCTTTACGGGTTCACCGTCTGTCGGCAAAATCGTTGCAAAGGCGGCTGCGGAAAATCTGATTTCAACGACGCTTGAATTGGGTGGCAAGAACCCGACAATTGTCACCGCGCAAGCTGACTTAGAGTTAGCAGCGAAACGAATCATCTGGGGCAAAACTCTAAACGCCGGTCAAACCTGCCTTGCGCCTGATACCGTCTACGTCGAAGCCTCCGTAAAAGTCGAACTCCTTCAGAACATGAGTCGTCAGATCCGACTGTTCTACGGCGAAAAGCCAAATGCGAGTCGCGATTTCGGCCGCATCGTAAATGAAAAACACGTCGCAAGGCTCGAAGCTCTCATGGCGAATGGGCGAGTTGTCGCGGGCGGCGAAGTCGACAAGGTTGAAAATTACGTAGCGCCAACATTGTTGACCGAAGTTCAGGCGAACTCGCCATTGATGCAAGAAGAAGTCTTCGGACCGCTTCTGCCGGTTCTGCCGTACGGCTCGCTAAAAGAATTGCTGTCTTGGCTTAAGCGTAACGATCGGCCGCTAGCGGCTTATCTTTTTTCAGATTCGAAAGCCGAACAACGATACTTCATTGAGCAGCTTTCTTTCGGAGGCGGGTGCATCAACGATACGGTCCTTCATTTTACGAATCCGAACTTACCGTTCGGTGGCGTCGGTAACAGTGGCCTCGGTGCGTATCACGGCAAATTTAGTTTCGACGCGTTCACACACTACAAGCCGATCGTAACGAAATCGAAATTTTTCGACCTCGCGATTCGCTATCCGCCATACACGGATTTTAAGTTCAAACTTTTGAAGCGATTCCTTTAATTCCAAAAATCGCATTTCTCGCTGCGGAAGCCGGTCAGCGCTCCGGACTGAGGTGCGAGATCTAAGTAGTCATCGCCGCCCGCGAGCGGCCACATCGGTTGCGACTTCACGTTCGGGTCACCCAACTCGGCAAACGAGGTCCAGTAGTTGCGGATCTCGGTCGAGAATCGACGCTCGCGTGGCGTGCGATCCCAACCTAATGTTCCAAAGACAAATGGAAGTTCGAGTGCGTGACCTGCACCAAACGGCTTGTAGTAAAGAGCGTCGCCCGTGTGAGTGAACACGTAGCGATAGGTAGGCATGCCTGTCGCAACAAGAGCGCGCGTGATTTTCCTAGCTGGACAGTGGGCCATGAAATCGTTGAGAACGTCTTCGAGCGCAAGCTTTGGCGTCGCGTAACGTTTTACGGGGTACTCGGCTAAGACCTCGTCGCCTCTTTTGCGGCCGAACTGAGTAACGATGAATGACTGATAATCGCTCTCGGTGAAAATCGGTCCGGTCTCGACAACGGCAGACAGAAGCGTGCGAAACTCGTCTCGGTTTGTGCCGATGATGACAGGAACACGATTTGAGATTCCACTTGAGATCGATTCGAGAACTGAGGTTTTCAAGACAAACCCATCGATAGTGGGACTTCCGATTCCGAGAGGTGACGCCGAAGTTCTCTGAGCAGCTGCCAAGAGTTCATCAGGCTTAAGCGCTCTCAAGCAT
>CAJYOV010000135.1 GCA_913776405.1 Pseudobdellovibrionaceae bacterium | reverse complement strand
ATGAGCGTGCTCTTGCCCGACCCGTCGAGCCCCTCGAAAACGATGAAAAATGAACGACCCGTGGCTGGTTTCGACATAATCGAAGTTTTGCCCCCTGAGGCGGGCTTGAGTCACGCGAGAAATTGGGCATTGTCTTGACGACCTTTAGGGGGTCGCATAATGTAACCGCTTTCGGACCTCTGGAGGATTTCTCACGCTATGTTGACGCTCGTGACTCTCATTCATGTGATCTTCTGTCTTTTGCTCATCGCTCTCGTTCTTCTCCAAGACCCAAAGAGCAGCGGGACAGGCGGCGTCTTCGGTGGCGGCGGTGCGAACTCAGTCCTTGGCTCGACGGGTGCCGTCACGTTCCTGACTCGCTTGACGCGTTACTCGGCGATCGTCTTCGGCGTCACTTGCTTGGTTCTTTCTCTTCTCTCGAAACCGAACTCAGGCTCAGTTCTCGACTCGTTGCCTGCGACATCGCAAGGCACTCCGACAACAGTTCCAGCGACTGAGCCAGCAACGGCTCCAGCGACTGAAGGTTCAGCAGCTCAGCCACTTCCTAGCAACCCAGCTGCTTTGAAAGATCCAAAGCAAGCCGGCACTGAGGCCGCTCCAGCACAAGGCTCAAACCCAGTCCAAGCTGAAAAGATCCGCGAGAACGCACCCGCAACGAAGTAACCCGTTCACTCGTTCGGGGGTCAACGATGCTAAGCCCACAGCGACTTAAGATCCTGATAGCGGTCATCACCTGCTGTTTGGTAGTCGTGGTGGGCTTTTATCTTTTTAAAAGCTCGGACTCGTCTCGCGAATCCGTTCGCCTAACTGAAATCGCAACGCTTACGAATTTGGTCGGCGAAGCGGACCACCGCAGGCCCCAAACTTTAGAATTTGAGCCTACAAGCCTCGGCGACAAAATTTACGCCGGCGAAATGATTTTCGTGCGCCACGCCTCGGAAGCGACACTGACATTTACCTCGGGTGCATCGATTCGCTTGCTGCCAGGCGCGCGTTTCGTCGGTGAACTCGATTCAAGCGGCACAGCCGGCTCTGTTCTCGGCACACTCATCGAAGGAAACGCGCAAGTTTTGAACGCGGGTCCGCAAGGGGCGCTTCGCCTTCTGAAAGATGGTAAAGCACTTGCCCTCGCAACCGGTTCAACCTCTCAGACACTCGCACCCGAGCGTGTGCCCGTCATTCCGCAGGTACCCGCTCGATCTGCTCAAGCCGCGAATACCGCGCGCATCGAAACAGCAGTCATCACCGCAACGACGCCTGTCGAAACAGCGACACCTCAGCCGCGTGACACGCGCGGCGAAACTCTAGGCGGCAACATCGCAAAGGGAAATGGCGAAACTCTCGGTAATGATGAAATTCGCAAAGCGATTCGCAGCAACAGCGGGTTCATCCAGCGCTGTTATCTTACGTATTTAAACCGCGTGAAGCCTGAAGCTTCAAATCGAGTCTCTGCGGTCACGGTCGGTTTTGTGATTTCAAATTCGGGCAAAGTTCGCGATGCCAAAATCGTTCGATCTGATTTTCAGGATGCCACGCTTAACAACTGCATTCTTGAAACTCTCGAACGCACCTCGTTCCGCGCTTTCCGCGGCAACGACATCCCGGTCTTAGAATTCCCGATCGAGCTTCAGTAGATTTTTTAGCAAATTACTTCTTATTCCACTTACGAATCAGCGTGTTGAAGTCGGCGACCTTAAAGTTGGTCGGCGTGCAGGTCGCGTCGTCTTTTTTCATCATGAACGAAACGTTCGATGCTGGCTTGCGGCCAGACTTCACGAGATTGAGTGCGAATTTGCCTTTGAGCGAGCGATTCAAGGCCGACGGTAACGCTGGCGAACAAGCCTCCGCGCGATTCAGCGTCACGCTGACAGATGGAACTTTCGATTTTCGTTTGTCGGCAAATTTGCTGATCTTCAGAGGACATGAGTAGGACTTGCCGTCCTGATTGAGTTCGGCGCGAGCATCGCCGTTTGATGAAATAACGAGATCGAAACCCGATTTGCCTTCTTTCGCTGAACATGAGAACGCAACCGGACCGTTTTGCGCAGGCTTACGATTGGCAGTGGGAGTCGGCGCCGACGCGGCTTGAGCGTGTGAAACGGCCAACAAAATCGCGACGAGCGAAGACGAAAAAAGAACGGTTTTGCGCATTCCCTATTCGACCATGCAGCTTGAAACCGAACAAGGAAGCGCCTTTTGCGCCAAGGACTTAAGTCGAGGTTCTCTGCGTGATCTGGACCGATCGGCGTTAGCGAAACTCGTTTAAGTATTCGATGCGATCAGGCAACCAAGGTTCGTGTACACCTTCCAAAGCGTAGACTCGCTGCCCGACTTTCTCTTGAATCGGTTTCGGCTCGATTGAAGGCTTGAAGTCCGGCGCAAATAGACCCTGTGAGATAAACAGCGGCACGGCTTCACTCACGGTCTCCGCACCTAAAATCTGCCGGCGAACAAGATTGTCGAAACTTGTTTCAAGTTCGTCGGTCGTGAATCCGTAGTTCATCACCATGTCCTGTGCCACACGCACGACTTGATCATGAGTCAAACGACCGTCCTGCAAAAGATCGAGCGCGGCTTGGAACGTATTCGCTGTTGGCACCATTCGACGACCGAACTTTAAGTAATACTCTGGGTCGGTATCGGTCGCGAGATTGATGTAGATCTTCTCAACCGGATCGTGTTTTGGAATCTGATCTTGAAGATCAAGAATCGTATCCGTCTGCTCGCCGATCACGTGAAGGCCACGCAAAATCGTCAGCAACTCCCCTTCGGGCCAACGGCGCGCGCAGATATCGGAGTAAAGCGAGTAAATGATGGCATCTGATTCGCTGTCGTCGCCCCAAAGAATCTGTCGAACATCGTCTTTCAGTTTCACGCGCAATTGAAGAAGCGCCTGAAGCTTGAAACCGACTTGTTGCGTGAGACGCCAGAGCCGCGAAGGTTTCAAGTTTTTAAGATTGTCTTTGAAAAACGCCCCGAGGGGGAGAATCTCGTCGTAATCGAGTTTCTCGCGAATTCGCGTTTCCATCTGCGGAGGCGAGGCCGTGATAAAATAAATCGGAAAAGAGCTCGCGGTACCGCGTTCTTCCGCCCACGAACCTTTCAGCGCCGAAACCAATGACCCAGTCCCTGGCACGTTTCGTTTCTGAAATGCTTTTTCGAGAGCCGTTCTCAAAAGCTCTTTTGGGCTACCCCAGCTTGTATCGAGATAGGTTTTATCCAAATCCCAAACGAAG
>CAJYOV010000134.1 GCA_913776405.1 Pseudobdellovibrionaceae bacterium | reverse complement strand
CGCAGCTTCACGCGTGCTTCGATTTCATTGACCGCTTCGATCTCTCCGCGGAACTCTTTGCCGTTTGCAGCCTTTGCTTCGAATCGAAACTTCATTAGATACCGGCTTTCTTCAACATACCGTCGAGCTGATCCGGCTCAGGTGACGCACTAAAAGCTGTGCGCACATCGATCTTACGTTTAATCAAAAGATTTACGAGCGACTGATTCATCGTGACCATGCCCGTACGCTCCTGCCCGACTTGCATCATCGCAGGAACTTGGTGGAGCTTGTTATCGCGAATCAAGTTCCGAATACTCGTCGTCATCAACATGAATTCAATTGCCGCTACTCGTCCACCTTGGAGCGATGGGAGAAGACGCTGCGAAATCACCGCTTGAAGCGTGAAACTCAGCTGAAGACGAACACGCTCTTGCTGTTCTGATGGAAAGACGTTCACCATACGCGTGATTGTCGAGACGGCCGAATTCGTGTGAAGTGTGCCAAAAACCAAGTGACCTGTTTCAGCGGTATTGAGTGCTGCATCGATCGTTTCGAGGTCACGCAACTCGCCAAGCAAACAGTAATCCGGGTCTTGTCGAAGAAGCGCCCGCATTGCGTTGTGATAGTTCGACGTATCAGAACCGATTTCGCGTTGGTTCACGATACAGTTCTTATGTTGATGTACGAATTCGATCGGGTCTTCCATCGTGACGATGTGACCGAATCGTTCGTTATTGATCTTATCGAGCATTGACGCGATCGTTGTCGACTTCCCTGAGCCTGTCGGCCCCGTGACCAAAACCATTCCGTGAGGCATATTCGTCAGCTCACCGATGGCCGGCGGCAAATTTAAGTCTGCGAATTTCGGAATGATCACCGGGACGCGACGGAAGACGCCCGAGACCTGTCCTTTTTGTACAAAGAAATTCGCACGGAAGCGAGCGAGGTTCTTCACGTCGAAAGAAAAATCGAGTTCTTTCGTTTCTTCGAAGCGGCTTTTTTGCGCGTCACTCAAGACGGAATAACAAAGCTTCCGCGTGAGTTCCTTCACCATAGGCTCCGTTTTTACGCGGACGATGCGGCCGTTCACACGCAGGGCTGGCTGCGAACCTGCAACGATGTGCAAGTCCGAGGCCCCTTGGTCGACTGCGAATTTCAACAGCTGCAACAGAGTAATCATGCTTTGTCGTCCGGCACCGTAACTTGGAGAACTTGCTCAAGCGAAATCGTACCCGCTTTGAGTTTGCGCAGAGCCGACTGACGAAGCGTTACCGTTCCGCCGCGAATCGCGCCTTTTTTAATTTCAACGGGAGATCCACCCGCGAGAATTTCTTCGCGCAGAGGCGTCGACATCGCCATCAATTCGTAAATCGCAACACGCCCTTTGATGCCCGTGCCGTTACAAACGCTACAGCCTTCACCCTTCATGCACTCGAAAGTTCCGATCTCTTCAGGCTTCACGCCGGCATCGATCAAAACTTTCGGCTCAATTTTTTCTGGAACTTTACACTTTTCACACGTGCGACCTGCGAGACGTTGAGCGACGATCAACGTGACCGTCGACGTGATCAAGTAAGGTGCGACACCCATATCGATCAGGCGAGAGACCGTTGAAGGCGCATCGTTCGTGTGAAGTGTACTCAAGACCAAGTGACCTGTCGATGCGGCCTTGAAGGCAACCTCGGCCGTCTCCAAGTCACGAATCTCACCGACAAGGATGATGTCGGGATCTTGACGAAGAAACGAGCGAAGGGCGTCGGCGAAGTTGAAACCGATCTTCGGTTGAACTTGAACTTGGTTGATACCGTCCAAGTTAAATTCCACTGGATCTTCTGCAGTCGAAATGTTGACCGTCGGATCGTTCAAGCTCCAAAGCGCAGAGTAGAGCGTTGTCGTCTTACCTGAACCGGTTGGACCCGTAACGAGCACCAGACCCTGCGGATCGTTGATGCGCTCTTTGAACATCGCCATTTCTTCTTCTTCGAAACCGAGCTTCGTCATGTCGAGCTTCAGGTTCGATTTATCAAGAAGACGCATGACGATTTTTTCGCCGAACAACGTCGGCAGAACGCTCACACGGAA
>CAJYOV010000133.1 GCA_913776405.1 Pseudobdellovibrionaceae bacterium | reverse complement strand
ACACACACGGCTGCCGATCGTATGGGCGAAGAGCGCATTAAATCGATCGGTCGCTTGAACCAGATGCATGCGGGCTTCTCGGCTCGTCCGTTCTCGACACTCCGCGAAGTCAAGAACCGCTAATCTGCTTAAATCCTCAATACTTGAGCCCCTTTATTTGACATAAGTGAAGGGGCTTAGGAACATAGCCGGGCACTACTCTCAAAAGGATTGAGTTATGTCGACTGGCACCACAGACACATCTGGCACTCCCGGCACATCGGGTTCACATCACATCGAAATTAAAGATGCAGACGCGGTTCAGTCGGGTCTAGCGAGCGGCTTCAACTGGATTGAAGACAACGCAAAACTTTTCGTAGCACTTATCGTCCTCGCAGTCTTGGGTGGCATCGCCTACGCAGGTGTACAGTTCGTAAATCGCCGCCAAGAAACTCAAGCGCAAGAGGCTTACTACAAAGCCGAAGCCTCTTTCATGAAAAAGAAAGAAGAGTTCGAGCGCGCAAAGTTCAAAGACTTCATGCCAGCTGAACAAGCCAAATCGCAACCTGCGGCAACGGCTGCAACTGGCGATATCGCAAAAGATTACGGTTCCGATCTCGCGGCTCTCGAAGCCGTTGCGAAAGAACACGCGGGCACGGCGGCAGGCGCTCAAGCGGCGATTCTCGCTGGCGAAACTTACCTTTCTTACAAGCAGCCAGACAAGGCGATCGAGCTTGCGCAGATTCCGGCGACGAAACTTTCGTCATCGCACACGCTAGCGCAGCTTTCGCGTGTTCTTTGGGGCAACGCGCTTGCGGCAAAAGGCGATTGCCAAACGGCCGTTACCACTTGGCAGCCACTTCTGACTGATTCAAACGCGAACCACTTGAAAGCGGACGTGAGCCTTCGTTCAGGTCTTTGCTTCGAGCAAATGGGCCAAGCCGACCGCGCGATGGAACTCTACCGCCAAGCTTCGACCGCAGCGCCGGAGTCTACGGCCGCATCAACAGCGAAAGGCTTGTTGCGCGCACTTGAATTGAAAACTCCGGTTGCGGCTGCAGCGACAGCTCCAAGCCAAGCGGCTCCACAAGCAGCGTCGGCTGACGCCAAAACAGAAACGGCGAAGTAATCATGGCTCTGCGAACTCTCGGTTTTATCTCTCTCGTAGTTTCGTCAGTTGTTGCGATGTCAGGCTGTTCTAGCCTCGGGATCTCAATGGGGAACAATCGTCAGAACCGAGAATTCGTCATGGAAAACTCGTGGTCACGTACGACGTTGGCTCATGAGTTTTTCGGCTTCCGTCGTTTAAATCGGATGCAGCCGCTCGTTCTTGAGTCAATCATCGTTCAATCGAATGCAATCGATGGCATCGTTGCTTACGATCGCGCAACGGGCGCTCAACTTTGGCGCCTGAATCTCGAAAACGGGGTCGAAGGTGGCGCAGCTGCTCAAGGCGATCGCCTTTATTTCGGCTCGAGCGACGGTCAGTTTTACTGCGTAAACGTTTTGACCGGCCAAACGCTTTGGACCTTCCCTGTGCGAGCAGAGACGCTCGCGGCGCCAACGGTCGACGAAGGCGTCGTTTATTTCCAGTCGGGTTCTGATGTCGTTTACGCACTCGACGCCGCTTCTGGAAAACAGCTCTGGGTTTACAATCGCCAAGTCACAACTCAACTCTCGATTCGCGCAACGACAAAGCCTGTCGTTCATGGCGCAAACGTGTTTGTTGGCTTTAGTGACGGCTTCGTTGTGGCACTCAAAAAACGAGATGGCTCCCTCAATTGGGAACGTAAAATCGGCCGCGGTTCGCGCTTCATCGACGTCGATGCAACCCCAGTCGTCGACGGTGATGCTCTCTATGTTGCAAGTTTCGACGGCTCACTGAACTCTCTCAATGTTGAATCGGGCTCTGTGAATTGGACTGTCGACCAAGGCGCCTACGTACCGGTAACACTCGGTAAAGATCGTTTTGCGGATCGACTTTATTACTCAACCGTCAATGGCGAGATCCTGACGCTCGATAAACGCTCAGGGAAACAGCTTGCTGCTTTTAAACTGAAAAAAGGGATCGCAACTCAAGTCGCACTCTTCCGTGGTCTTCTCCTCTACGGGGAATCCGAAGGCGCGCTTGTAGTCACAAACCCTGACGATGGCAAACAGCTCGCTCGCTACGAGCCAGGCGTAGGTATCGTGGCGACACCAACCGTGATCGACGCAACCGGCGAAGCGTATGTCGCGTCGGTCGGCGCAAATCTCTACGCGTTTAAACTCGGTTATCACAGACGGGGAGACCGTTTACCATGGCAGTAAACCGCGCCCGCTCGGCTAACACCTCTCCGATGGTCTGGGCGTTAGGCGTAGCCCTTTCAGCGCTCGCTCTTTTTGGCGCCTGTGCAAACAAGCCGTGCCGCGAATTGCGTCAACCAAATCGTGACGAAACTAACGTAGCAGCACCTGTTGCAGCGAATGCGGGTTCATCAGCACCGGCACCTGTTGCGACCCCGCCGACACTTCGCACGCAAGCGACAGGCGCTTCATCGGGAGGTCCCGTGTCTACAACGACGCAAACTTCGGGCAACGTTTTCGTTTTCAAGGCCGACGGCAGCTTGCAATGCGGAATGGGTAAGGCGATTTCCGCCGAAGATATGGAAAAAGAGCTGAAAGGCATCAAAGTCTTCTCTCGCGACAAACGTCCCGACGGCATGATGCACATTCAAGTTTGCGGCTCACCAACGGGAATTATTAACGTTTACGAAATTCCCGCAGAGAAGCTTTCAGACGCCGAAGCTCGCGGTTTCAAGAAACTCGAGCGCCCGTAACTTTGCCAACATCGAAACGGCTAAACCAATTACGACTAGACCTCAGAGATTTTGGTCCGCTTGCGATTCACCTTTAGAATCGAAGCATGTCTGAAAAATCGCAAATTCTGATCGAACTTGAAGACGTCTTGAGCGAACTAAATTCGACCACGTATGGACGTCGCGCATTTCTCGCGGCTGTCCCGATGCTCATGGCGGCCTGCGCGTCAGATGGACACCGAAATCGCGAAGGCGACAACTCGGGCCAAGAGACTGAACTCACCGTTGCCGATGAAAAGAAGATGACCCAAGAAGCGCTGCCGATGATGCGCAAAGATTATCCGCCACTTCAAGACGCCGAAGCTCAGCGCTACATCAGCAATCTCGGCGGTCGGTTGGTCGCAGCGAACAATCTTGCGAATCACCCGTACACCTATAATTTTACCGTCGTCGATGTACCAATGGTGAATGCGTTCGCATTGCCTGCGGGCACCGTGTTTGTGACGGCACCTCTGATCGCGATGGCTGAAACGGAAGCAGAACTTGCGGGCGTTATTGGTCACGAAATCGGTCACGTGAAAGCCCGTCACGCAGCCGAGCGCATGGAAGCTGCAAAGCGTGAGTCATCAAAGAGCTGGCTCTTTGGCGCAGGCGGGGGCTTGATAGGCGCCGCAGCTGGTTTTGGGATCGGCAAGCTTGCCTGCCGTAAGGGTGACAACGCGTGTTTGGCTAAGGCCACCGGCCTTGGCGCCGCAGCCGGAATCGGCGGCGGACTTCTCGTGCAAAAATATAAGTTCATGGCGAACTCGCGAGAAGACGAAATGGAAGCCGACCGAATCGGCTTCCGCACATCGGTTAAAGCGGGCTATGCGCCGGATCACGTAGGCACGTTCTACGCAAAGTTGCTTCAAATGGAACAACAGGCAAAATCGAACTCTAATGGCCTCATTTCATCCGTCAGCGACGCGATGAGCACGCATCCGCCAAGTGCCGAGCGCGTCCAGCAAATGAATCAGCTCTCAGCGCAAGTAAAAAAGAATCCACGCTCCATCGTGAGTTCCGTGAACTTCGATCGCCTGCGGAAAAAGATCGACACCATCGTCAAAAACCATCCGAAAGGTTGATCGGCTGAACAACGTCTAGGAAGATGAGCCGGTGAAATACATCATCTCCGGAACTAATCGCCCGAATTCTCGCTCTCTTCAAATCGCGAAGATCGTCCAAGATCTTTACAAACAAGCCGGGGAGGAAGTCGGTCTTATCGACCTTCAGCTTCTCGATCTTCCGGGGGTTGTCGGTCACTACGGTGATACAGCGCCTGAACTGATGAAAGCGGCCATCAAACAAATCGATAATTGTGATGGCCTGATCGTTGTCGTTCCGGAATACAACGGCTCCTACCCTGGTGCCCTGAAATACTTCATCGACCACTGGACGTACCCGCACTCATTTGAATGGCGACCGGTGTGTTTCATCGGTCTCGGCTGGGGTTTTGGAGGCTTGCGGCCAGTCGAACATCTTCAAAGTGTGTTCGGCTACCGAAACGCGTACATCTATCCAGACCGAGTCTTTTTGGTCGACGCTCCGAAGTATGTGAACAATGGCGTCATCGAAAACGCAGCTATGCTTGAGCGATTGAAAACTCAAGTCAGCGGATTCCGTGCTTTTGCTAAAGCACTTCTCCAAGCTGGACTAGACGCGAACTCGGTGAGAGCTCGCGCGACACCGTGACGAATCGTCACTGAAAAAGTTCATCGATCGCATCAACATCTACACGCTGTCGTCATCACTCCTGGGTTCGCTGCTTCTACACTTTGAGCGTGGACCAGCAACCAAGGAGAAGGTCATGCAATACAAACATCAAATTTTAGGCTCGGTCGTGATGGCAGCATTCTTTGCCGGTGCAGCAGGCTGTAACCGAACAGCTGAAGAATCAGTCATGAGAGATGAAACGATCGTCACTGAGTCGACGACATCTGGTACGACTTCGGGCACGACGTCAGCCAACGATCCGGCGACACAGCCTGATACACTCGCAAACACCGGCGCTGTTCCTCCAACAGATGCGACGATGAACGGTGCAAACGAAACAACAACGACTGAAACTAAGTCGAAGAAAACGACGACCAAGAAACACCACGGAAAGAAACATCACAAAGCCCATAAAGACGGCGCTTGGAATGATCGTCGGAGTGAAGATGTCGACGTCTATGTTTACGAAGACAACAGCGCGTTGACTCCGGAAGATGAAATGATCTTCGGTACTGAGGATGACACGGTATCTGGCACAACGGTTGG
>CAJYOV010000132.1 GCA_913776405.1 Pseudobdellovibrionaceae bacterium | reverse complement strand
GCGGCTCTTGGTGAAGCGCCTGTGTCTATTAAAACGATTCAGCGCTTGTTTTCAGATTCGAGCGCGTTTTCTCGTGAACGACAGATCTGGAAAGTGCTTGAGGAACTCGTTTTATGAAAATTCTCGTTCTGAGTCTTCTAAGAATTGGAGATATCGCGATGTCGGCTG
Organism: Pseudobdellovibrionaceae bacterium; assembly: GCA_913776405.1. GTDB lineage: Bacteria > Bdellovibrionota > Bdellovibrionia > Bdellovibrionales > JAMPXM01 > CAJYOV01. The sequence continues at coordinate 1,870 of CAJYOV010000132.1, read as the reverse complement.
GCGTCTTGCGAGATCTTCGTGCGCGTTACCCAGAAGCTCAGATCGATCTTCTTTTAAATAAGCAGTGCTCGCAGATCGCGCCGCTCCTGAAATCGGTCGATCACTTCTACTACTTTGATCGTCAAGCGCTTCAAGCTGGCTTGGGTGATGCAAACGCACCCGTTTTTCAATCTTACGAGCTCTTGAACGAACTTCTCGATCAAGTGACTGAAACGCACTACGACCTCGCGATCAATCTGACGCAGTATCGCTTGAGCGGTTGGTTGATGGGTCTGATTCCAGCGAAGAAACGTATTGGCCTCGTGCTCGAAGCCGATGGTCGTGCGTCGTTCAATTCAAATTGGTTTCGATACATGAACGTGCAAATCGACCAAGAAGGCGTTGAAGTGTTTCACTTCAACGATATCTTCCGATTTGCACTAGGCCTCGAAAACGCTGTTCAGACGGAACTTGTCTCTAGCAACAGCCAGCAGCCAGCTCTCGTTGAAACAGAGGCGGGGCAGCTAGAAGCTCACGCCATCGTTGGCGAATCAAAGACACTGGTCTCTGTGCAAATGCTAACGAGCGATACAAAAAAAGATTATCCGCTTGTCCAGTACGTCAGAGCTCTTTCAGACTTTGCCAAACGGCATCCTGATGCGCAGCTTGCGATTCTAGCTGCGCCTTTTGAGCAAGAAAGACTTGAGCCTGTTGTTTCGCAACTGAAAGCCGCGGGCCATAAGGCCTTCTTGGCTGTGACGTCTTTTGAAGGCGCTCTCAGCGTCGTGAAGCGATCACGTCTCTTGATAACACTGGATACAAGCATCAAGCACCTTGCAGCAGCTGTCGGCACACCGGTTCTCGAGATCTGTGTTGGAAGCGCAGATCCCTACAGAACGGGCGCAGATCTTCAAGGCGCAATCGTTTTGCAAAGTAAAGAAGCTTGCGCGCCGTGCTCGCATTCGAAAGCGTGTCACCGCGAAACTCACTTTTGCTCTTCGCGCATTTCAAGCTCAGCAGTCGCACTGGTCGCAGGAGAGCTCTACGAAAAGCGCACGTTCCAACTTGCGGCCATCGCTGAAGATGAATCGGAAGACCTAGAAATCCTAAGAGTTGATCGAAAGGCCGCTGGCTTTTACGCGCTGACCCCTGTTGCCGAAGACTTCACGGAAGCGAACATTGGCCGCTGGATCGATCTTCAGTGCAAAAAGCTGTGGATTACTGGGAACGAGGCGCCAGACGATCTCGGCACAGAAATCTTGAAACTCTCTCGTTTTTTGAAGGCTCATCACACGAAAGTTGCTGACTTTGAGTGGCGTCATTTACTTGAAGACTTCGAGCGCCGCGCTATGGAAATCGAAGGCCGTATCAATGGCTTTAAAGCGGGCCTACGCTATTTGCATGGCACTTATGAAGACCCTCAAAAATTGAGCGAGTTTGTGCGTGGCCTGATTCATTTCCGTGAAAAGACTCGTGGATCAGCTCTTTTTTCAAGCTTCAGAAAATCGCTGGATCAAGTGATCGAGGATGATATTTCACCAGCGTTCACGCGCTTTCGGCATATCCACGACGCGGTTTCGGAAATTGAAGCTCGCACGCAACTCCATCTTAAAATCTTGAGAACGCTGACATCTTTGCTTGCGGGCGAAGGCGCGTTCGATTCACAGGAGCACTTATGAAAAGTAACCAAAACGATCTTCGACATTTTGTCGAGCTTGCGAGTGCGCAGATCCGCCACCGCATTAAGCTCGCTCAAACGGCCGAAGAAAAGGCGCAAATCTCCCACCTTCGCCTCTTAGAAACACTTCTCAAAGAACAGGTACCAGCCAATGTCGGTAAACCAATCGCAAGCAACAACTAAGCGAATTCTCGTACTTCAGTTGGCGCGACT
>CAJYOV010000131.1 GCA_913776405.1 Pseudobdellovibrionaceae bacterium | reverse complement strand
GTTTGCGGCTTTCGGCGTCTCTAGACGGATCAAGTATTCTTTATCTGACCCGAATGCCTGAACGTTCGGGTCTTGGATGCCGACTTCTTCTTGCGATTTGCTAAGAGCGCCGACGTCAACCGATTGGTTGAAGCGGACTTGCATTTCTGTTCCACCTGCGAAGTCGATACCGAGCACCAAACCTTTTGTCATAATCAATGCGATCGCGATGATTGTGAGGACGAGTGAGATGCCGCCCATAACAGGCGCGACTTTGATGAAGTCGAAGCGGCCGAATGAACCTTCTGATGTTTTGTTAGCTGAATCTTTAGCCATGTTGATAATCCTTATTTAACCGCTTATTTCCAGCCGATTGAGAGCTTCATCTTCATACGAACGACCAAAAGGTCGACGAGTGCACGAGTGAAGAACACTGCCGTGAAGACCGTGATGATGAGACCCGTGAGGAGTGTCACCGCGAAACCACGAACAGGGCCCGTGCCGAAGTAGTAGATTACGATCGCAACCGCAATCGACGTGATGTTCGCATCGATGATTGATGAGAACGCGCGGTCGTAACCCTCGCGAATCGCTGCCGGCAATGTTGAACCCTTAGCGAGTTCTTCTTTAATACGTTCAAACACGATCACGTTGGCATCGACTGCGATACCGATTGCGAGAGCAAGACCCGCAACACCCGGAAGTGTGAGTGTCGCACCGAGCGTGCTCAAGATCGCGAACGTCAAAAGCGCGTTGAATGCGAGCGACAAGTCAGCGATCAAGCCGAAGCTGCGGTAGAAGAAGGCCATGAACGCGAAGACCAAGCAGGCCGCAACGAGCGCGCCGATTTGACCCTGTTTAATCGCGTCCGCGCCGAGGGATGGACCCACCGTACGCTCTTCGATTTGCTCAAGAGAAGCTGGCAATGCACCGGCGCGAAGGGCCGTTGAAAGAATACGCGCTTCTTTCATTGTTTGGTCCTGATTGCCTGAGCGACCGAGAGTGATCTGACCTGAGTCACCGATCTTCGATTGAATCACAGGTGTCGATTTGACGATCTTGTCGAGAACGATCCCGAGCGGCTTACCGATGTTTTTAGCCGTGATTTCAGAGTTCATGCGGCCGCCGACTGCGTCGAAGCGGTAAGCAACGACTGGCTGACCACGGTCACCCATCGAAACCTGCGCGTTGATCAAACGATCGCCGGGCACAACTTCGTCGAGTTTCAAGAGATGCGGAATGCGGTCGACTTCCATCGACTCGGCGTTGTCCGGCTTCTCGAAGTAAACGACGCGATTTGGTGGAAGCTTTGGCTTCAACACTACGTTGAGTTTGTCGATGTACTGCGAGTACTTCATCTCGCCGAGTTTCAGATTGTTCTCTGTTTCAGCGGTCTTGATCATTTCAGCGAGCTGCGCTTGCGAGAGATCGTCAGCGAGCATCATGAAGTCTAGGCGCGCTGTCCGGTTGATCAAGTCTTTTGCTGACGAAGCATCTTGGATGCCTGGGAGCTGAACGAGAACGCGGTCCGTACCCTGTGCTGTGATCGAAGGTTCTGCCACACCGAATTCATCGATACGGTTACGAATGACCGCAATCGCTTGATCGAGAAGTTTCGACTTGAAATCGCGAAGGTAAAGTTCTGCGTATTCGATATTGATCGACTCAGGTTTTGCATCGACGACACGGAACACTTGGCCGTAGTGAGTTTCGAGATACTCGTTCACAGCTTTTGCATCGTCAGGCTTTGCGAGATCGAGACGGATCACACCGCGAAGTGGATCAATGACTTCTGAACCTTTGAGAGTGACTTGCTTTTGTTCCGCAAGCTCGCGCGGGAGCGATGCCGCCATGCGAGTGACGTCTTGTTTCACGGCCGCATCGACGTCGACGCGAAGGACCAAGTGCGAACCGCCTTGGATATCGAGACCGAGAACCATTTTGCTCTTTGTCGGCCACCAGCCCAATTTCTCGGGCGCAACGAAGTTCGGGACTGACCAGATAATTCCGGCAGCCAGAACGAGAAGAATGATA
>CAJYOV010000130.1 GCA_913776405.1 Pseudobdellovibrionaceae bacterium | reverse complement strand
CTCATGACAATCGGCTTACGGTTCGCCCAAAGTTCTGCAGTCGCAGAGAAGAAGAAGATCACAATCAGGAGCCAGCACGAGACAACGGCCGACTTTCTCGCTTTGAATCGACGCCACGCTTTGATCGAATTTTCGTTTTTTAGAAAGTTCTCGATCATGTGAAATCGATTCTCGGGTCTACGACGACGTAGAGAACGTCAGTCAACAGACGACCCGCTAAGAACATGATTGCTTGTAAGAAAATAAGCCCCATCAAGACGTTATAGTCGCGCGCGCTGACGGCAGTTAGAGACAAGAGACCCATTCCATCGAGATTGAAAATCTTCTCGATCAAAATCGAACCAGCAAAGAAGATTGAAAGGATACCGCTCATCCCCGTGACGATCGGAATCAGCGCGTTTCGTAAAGCGTGCTTCATGTAAACAGTGCGGTCGTTCAAACCCTTCGCCCGCGCCGTTCTCACGTAATCCATTTTGATGACATCAAGAAGCGAGTTTTTCATCATGAACGTGAGGTACGTGAAGCTTCCGATCATGTAGCAGATCAGTGGCAACACGAAGTGATGAGCGCGATCTAAAATTCGGCCCCACGTCGATAAATCGTCGTAGTTGTCAGAATACAACCCGCCGATCGGGAACCAATTGAAGTAGCTTGCACCCGCAAAGAAAACGAGAAGTAGAATGCCGAGCATGATCGGAGGGATCGAATAAGCCGCCGATAGCACGATGCTAGAACCTGTATCGAACTTTGATCCGTTGTGAATCGCTTTGTAAACACCAAGCGGAATGCAGACAAGATAAGTCAGGATGAACGAAACGATCCCGAACGTGATCGAAACCGGAAACTTGCTCATGATGAGACCCGTAACTGGCTCTTCGTATTTGAAGCTGTCACCAAAATCGAGAGTCACAATGTTCTTGAGCCAGATTCCATAGCGAACCAGCAGCGGCTTATCAAAACCATACTGCTTGTTAAGAGCATCAATCACATCTTGAGAGACGCCCATCTCGTTGTGGCCGGACGCACCGCCACCACCACCCATGGCGCCGCCCATACGCATCTGTTGAAGCTTCTGTTCGACAGGGCTCCCCGGCGCGAGGTTGATGATAAGAAAGCTCAAGATCGTAATTCCGAAAAGCGTCGGAATCATTAGAAGCAGGCGTCGAAGTAAGTATGTAAACATCGTTAGCCGATCTCATGTCGCAAATGCTGGAGTGTCTTCGAAAACAAAAAGCCTCAGGTCTTACACCCGAGGCCTTCATTTTAACAACTCCTGATCTTTTCGACTAGAGAACGGCTAGCTTCCTAGCCTGGTCTTACAGCGCCCACCAGTAGCTAGTGCCAACTTCATATTTGTAAGTCTCTTTTGGCATCGCAACTTTAGTCGAGTGTGCGTAGAGAACGTTCTTGTCGACGAACAAGAATGCGTACGGCGCATCATCTGCGACCATCTTGTAGAACTTGCGAAGAAGCACAACCCGCTTCTTCTTATCGAGTTCCTGACGGGCTTCATCGATTAACTTATCGGCCTCAGGGTTTTTGTAGCCGACAAAGTTCGAGCCGCCTTTGACGGCTGAAGACGAGTGCCAGATTTGTTTTGGATCCGGATCAACCGAACCTGTCCAAGCCAAAGCGATTGAGTCGAAGTTTGCTTCATCGACTGCCTTCATCATGGCATTCCACTCGATCATCTGGAGCTTCATGTCGACACCGACCTTCTTCATGTCGGACTGATAGAGGACCCAGTATTTTTCCGTGTCTTTGTTCCCGTAGAAGAGCGTGAACGAAAAGTTGGTCTTTTTGCCGTCGACCATTTTGTCCAGAACGCCGTCCTTATCTGTGTCGACCCAACCTGCTTTTTTCAAAAGCTCAATGGCACCTTTTGGATCGAACGCGATCGCTTTCACAGACGGATCCGCGTATTCATTTTGAACATACCAAGGGCCTGTCGCCGGAATCGACATGCCGTAACGGAACTTATTGTTCATCTCGTCGCGATTCATCAACATCGCGAGCGCGCGACGCACATTCTTGTCTTGGAAGAGAGGACGACGCAAATTCCAACCAATGTAACCGTAGCTCTTTGGTGAAATGTTCTCGGTCTTCACTTTCTTAACTGTTTTACCCCACTCGGCGCCCGAAGTTTTCTTCGTGTATTCTTCTGGCGTGAGATCAGCGTAATCGAGATCACCTTTTTTAAGCGCCTCGATCGAGATGTTCGAATCTTTCAAAAATCTGAAGCGAATGCGCTCGAAATTATAACGACCTTTTAGGTTCGCAACGTTGTTACCCCACCATTCTTTGTTGCGAACGAGAACCAGGCTCTGGCCCTTGTCGTACTTCTCAATCTTGTACGGGCCGGAACCTACAACCGTTTTGTTCATCTTCGAGCCTTCAGCCGCGTTTCCGTAAATGTGCTTCGGAACGATTGGCATGCCGGCAACGATGCGGAAGTTTTGGAAGTACTTCGACTTTGTCGTGAAGCGAATGACTTCAGGAGAGATGACTTCCGCTTTTTCGATTTGCTCGTAGTAAGGACGCTTGTGAGCTGCGTTGTACTTCGAATCAAAGATGACATCGAATGAGAATTTCACGTCTTCAGCTGTGAGCGGCTTTCCGTCAGACCACTTGGCGCCCTTGCGAAG
>CAJYOV010000129.1 GCA_913776405.1 Pseudobdellovibrionaceae bacterium | reverse complement strand
GCTCTCGGCGGCGGCGTTTGGTTTTCAGTTTGGGCGCCGAACGCGAAACGTGTGTCGGTAATCGGTAGTTTTAACTCTTGGAATGCGGCTACCGACGAGTTGAAACCCGTCGGTTCGTCCGGTGTCTGGAGCGGCTTCGTAGAAGCAGCTCGCAATGGTGACTGCTACAAATACCGGATCGAATCGCCGTCTGGTTACGCCGTAGAAAAAGCAGACCCCTATGCGTTCTATTCTGAAGTTCCACCGAGCACTGCAAGCCGCGTTTGGAAGTCGCAGTACAAATGGAATGATCGCACTTGGATGGAATCGCGAAAGAAGCGGCAGGCGACGGACCAAGCGATGTCGATCTACGAAGTGCATCTCGGTTCATGGAAACGAAAAGCAGACGACGGCGGGCGAAGCCTGAGCTACCGTGAGCTCGCAGCAGAACTGCCTCAGTACGTGAAACATCTGGGTTTCACTCATGTAGAACTCCTACCGATCATGGAGCATCCGTTTTATGGCTCGTGGGGCTATCAGACGACCGGCTACTTTGCGCCCACTTCACGCTATGGAACGCCGGACGACTTCAAGTTTTTGATCGATGCCCTTCACGCCGAAAACATTGGCGTGATTCTCGATTGGGTTCCGTCTCATTTCCCTTCAGACGAATTTGCGCTTTCTTACTTTAACGGCACGCACCTCTACGAACACGAAGATCCGCGTCTTGGTTATCACCCAGACTGGAAGAGCCTGATTTTCAATTACGGCCGTCACGAGGTGCAGAGCTTTTTGATTTCGAGCGCAATCTATTGGCTCGATCAGTTTCATATCGATGGCCTGCGAGTCGATGCGGTCGCATCCATGCTCTATCTCGATTACTCGAGAAAAGCAGACGAGTGGATTCCGAACAAGTTTGGTGGTCGCGAGAATCTTGAAGCAATTCATTTATTGAGAACTCTGAATGAAGCTGTCTACGAACAGTTCCCGGACGTTCACACGATTGCAGAAGAGTCGACGGCTTGGCCCGGTGTTTCGAAGCCCGTTTATACCGGCGGCCTCGGCTTCGGCATGAAGTGGGATATGGGCTGGATGCACGACACGCTCGAGTATTTCAAAAAAGACTCGCTCTACAGGGGGCACCATCAGAACCTTCTGACGTTCCGATCGGTCTACGCCTTTTCCGAAAACTTCGTCCTTTCGATCTCGCACGATGAGGTCGTTTACGGAAAGGGTTCGGTTTTGAATAAGATGGCGGGCGATGAGTGGCAGAAGTTTGCAAACTTGAGAACGCTTTACGCCTACATGTACGCACAGCCGGGCAAGAAGCTCCTCTTCATGGGCAGCGAATTTGCGCAAAGCACGGAGTGGGGTCACGAGCGAAGCCTGGATTGGCAAGTGCTCGACCAACCTGAATTCGCGAAGCATCGCGGCGTTTTCGATCTCGTGAAAAATTTAAATCACGTCTCGAAAAACGAGGCGGCCCTTACGAATCTCGACTTCTCTGAACAGGGCTTCGAGTGGCTCGACGCTTCCGACACGATGAACAGCGTTTTGAGCTTCTTCCGTAAATCGGCGAGCGGCGAAAAAATCCTGTGCGTGTTTAACCTCACGCCGGTGCCAAGAGAAAACTACCGCCTAGGTGTTTCAGACTCGGGCACATGGACCGAGATTTTAAACACGGATCAAAGCGAATTTGGCGGTAGCGGCTATCCGACGAGTGCGTCGTTACAGACCGAGACTTGCCCCGCCCACGGTCGCGAGCACAGCTTAATCTTAACTCTTCCGCCGTTAAGCGCCCTCTTCTTGAAATGGGAGAAAGCATGACGATGCCGCTCGAACGCCCTCACCTTGGTGCCTTTGTAGCTAAAGACGGTGGTGTCACCTTCGCGGTTTGGGCGCCAAAAGCAAATTCTGTGAAGCTCCGCTTAAAAGGTAGCGTGGATGATGCAAAGCCGATCGAGATGAAGAAGTCAGATCTCGGCTATCATACGATTCACGTTCAGACAGCGAAGGCTGGCGATCGTTACAAGTTTCAGCTCGATGATGGGCAGCCCCTGCCGGATCCAGCGTCACGGTATCAACCGGAAGGCCCTCATGGTGAATCGGAGATAGTCGAAACAGCGTTCGAGTGGACAGACCAAAACTGGCGCGGGCAAAAGTTGAGCGAGATCGTGATCTACGAGATCCATGTCGGCACGTTTTCGGACGCCGGCACC
>CAJYOV010000128.1 GCA_913776405.1 Pseudobdellovibrionaceae bacterium | reverse complement strand
GTTTTGCTGGATCCTGCCTACCGAAAAGGCAGGGTCGACGCATTAAAAGAAAGTCGGCAGTTCGTTCGGCCGATTTGGGGCTGGCTCGTTCTCGCCTACGGCCTTCTTTTTGTCTCCACGGTCGTTGTAGAGTCATTCACGCAAGGTGACGCCGGCGAAGCTTGGTTTTGGTCGAAACCTCTAGCATTTGCGCTCACGACGGTTTTGACGCTCTTGCTCAATCTCGTGTATGAAGTCTTTCTCGTTGCCCTCTTTATCCGCCTCTCCGTTAGGATGGCCGTCCAAGCGGGCCCCGAACCCGTCGCCCCGAGTCTCTAAGACTTTGTCGGGCGCCCACTGCCCGAGGAGTCACTCATGCTCATGTTCAACTGGAAACAAGTCATCGAACGCGGCCGCGGCCTCACTTTCGACGATGTCCTGATCGTTCCCTCGAAGTCGGAAGTTCGGTCTCGACGCGACCCGAATCTCACAAGTCAGTTGACGAAAAACCTCACTTTCGAAACGCCCATCATCAGCGCGAATATGGACACAGTCACGGAAGCGGAGATGGCCATCGCCATGGACAAACTTGGCGCCTTCGGCATCCTCCACCGCTTTATGTCGGTCGAAGACCAGGTCGCGCAAGCACGCAAAGTCCGCGAAGCGGGTGCAAAGCACCTGGGCGCTTCAATCGGCGTCAATACCGGCGCATCGGACGACTTCAAACTTCGCTCTAAAGCTCTTGTCGATGCCGGAGTTGACGTTCTCACAATCGACATCGCGCACGGGCATTCGACGTCGATGATCGAGACACTTAAATTTTTGAAAGACACCTACGCGAATATACAAATCATCGCGGGCAACGTCGCGACTCCTGAAGGCACCGAGGAGCTGATCGACGCAGGTGCCGACGCAATCAAAGTCGGCATCGGGCCCGGCTCCATGTGTACGACTCGAATCATCACAGGCGCGGGTGTGCCGCAGCTTACGGCGATCGCGTTGTGTGCGAACGTCGCGGCACCGAAGGGTGTGCCGGTTATCGCTGACGGCGGCATTCGCACCTCCGGTGACATGGTGAAGGCATTCGCCGCCGGCGCGTCCTCAGTCATGCTGGGCTCGATGCTCTCGGGCACTCTCGAAACTCCAGGTGAAATCAAGGGCGGCAAAAAACAATACCGCGGCATGGCATCGAAGGCCGCGCAGGTCTCATGGCGCGGTGGTGTGCCACAAGGGATGGCTGCTGAAGGCGAATCGACTTATGTGTCGATCAAAGGGCACGTGAGCGACGTGATCCATGAACTTACTGGCGGCATTCGAAGCGGCATGAGTTACGTGAACGCAATCACGATCAACGAGATCCGCGAGAAAGCCCGCTTCATCGAAATGACGGCTTCTGGCGCAAGCGAAAGCCGCGCTCACGGGTTGAACTAAGCCATGATGTTCTACGAGTCGAAGATCAAGATGCTTCCAGGCGTTCACTTACCGGTGCGCGCCGTGCTTCTCCCGTTAGAGAAGGGCTCCGTTCTAATATCGCCGATTCCGTTTTCTCACGATCAGATTCAATCGATTCGTGCGTTAACGCCGGTCACAGACATCATAGCGCCGAATCTTCATCACAATAAATTCGTTGCGGATGCACGCTTGAAATTCCCTGGCGCAAATGTGTGGGCGCCAGAGGGCTTTCGACAAAAGTATCCCAATCTCCATGTTGACCGCGTGCTTGGCGAAGGTGCTTGGCCCTACAAGGGCGAGCTTGATCTTCTCGCTCTTGATGGCGCGCCGACAATGAACGAAGTCGCGTTCCTTCATACACCCTCTAAGACGCTGATTGTGGGTGACCTGGTCTTCAACATTTTGCGACCGATCGGTCTCCTATCGCCCTTGATTTTCAAAAAATTTGGCACCTATAAGCGCTTTGCGATGAGCAAATTTTGGCTCAAGTTTGTGAAAGATCGAGCGGCGTTTGAAGCCTCGCTTCGGACGCTGCTCGAATGGGACTTTGAGACTGTGGTGATGGCGCACGGTACGCCCCTTACCTCGAGCAAGGATGGCTCAGCCAAAGAGCGCCTGCGTGCATCACTTCAAGAGCGTGGCTTTCTGCGAAACTAGCCGGTTTTTGTCGAAGCCTGTCTTTCCAGGCAGTTAACTCACACCGTCTAAAGGTCTGGGATTTTACGAACCGCGAAGAAAAAGCTTCTTCGCACTCGGGCCGAATTCCCATTGACGATTTTCTCTCGAATTCCGTAGCCTAAATGAGCCAGCAGAGTGGCGGCCACGAGCGATCGACGTCGAGAAGACTGATTCCCTCAAACGAGAATTTCGACTTCCTAGGATGAGTTTTCTGTAAAAGGATTCACTCTCTCGGACTCGTCGATCTCGTGGACCTCGCCTACTTACTTCTGCATCGGGGCCGTTGGAATAACGGTCAGGAGGGGGCGAACCGGCGATCAAGGATGAGACCCGGTCCCAACTTTCACGTTAAGTTTTGCCTCCGGCAAAACGTCGCGCGCTGCGCTTGCTCCCCTACTTATCTTCGACTTATCCTTTATTCATGCGCGCTGAGCACTCGAACGTTGATGATCGCCCGATAGGCTTGTTTGATTCTGGGATTGGCGGTCTCACTGTTTTGAAGACTCTCTTAGGGAAATTCCCGAATGAGTCTTTTCTTTACCTGGGCGACACCGCGCGACTCCCTTACGGCTCCAAGAGTGCTCAAACGATTGAGCGATATCTCATTCAAAATATCGACTTTCTTGTGCGCCAAAATGTGAAGGCTGTCGTTGTTGCTTGCAACAGCGCTTCGACCGTTCTCTTGGGCACAAGCCTTCAGTTCCCCGTTCCTGTTTACAATGTGATCGAGCCCGGTGCAGACACCGCTCTGAAAGCGTCGTCAGGCAAACGCATTGGCGTTCTCGGCACACGCGCGACGGTGAACGCAAAAGCGTACGTGCGAGCTCTCCACGCTCGAGATTCAGCGGCTGAAGTGTTTCAGCAAGCCTGCCCGCTCCTCGTCCCACTTGTCGAAGAAGGC
>CAJYOV010000127.1 GCA_913776405.1 Pseudobdellovibrionaceae bacterium | reverse complement strand
GACGGTTACGTTTGATGGAAGCCGGCTGGCTTCGGCATCTTTTGCATAGGAAAGGTCGGGATAATCCGGGCCCCAGTGACGTTTGGCGAAGGGGCCTAAAAAACGTTTCGCGAGCTCGTTCTGACCCGGGTTTGGTACGCGAAGTGAGAGCGCCGTGTAGATCTTAAGGGATTTCTTCGGGTCGGCTTTGGCTTGCTGGTAAAGTTCGTTCAAGAAGACGTTCGGCTTCCCGAGCCCGAGTGGCGTCGCAAGGCGAATGTGATCTCCAAGGCGCAACCAAACTTCAGTGACGGCTTCCGAATGACTCTTCAAAATGACGGGCATCTGATAATCCCAACCTTGTTTGAGTGTTCGGTCAAACGCCAAGTCTCTTGCAAGGCCTTCACGCCTGTGAGCTTGTTCGCCCCACATGGATGCGCAAATTTTGGTGCATCGATTTGCTGACGGGCACGTCCAGACCCGGCTTCAAAACCATTTTAAGCACCTGTGGCGGACGCTCGAGTCGAAAACTGCGGATTATTAGTTATCATTGGTAACGATATTGACTTGGAGGTACCAGGCTCAATATGAATGGCGCACTCGGAGAATTGCTCTCATGCGCGTATCTATTCAGTCCGTCGTTCTCGGCGCGTTGGCTTGCGTTGTTTTCTCATCGTCGCCAGCGGTTGCTCAAAGTAAGTCAAAACCTGCGCTTTCGCTCAAACAAGCGGTCAGTCAGGCTCTCGAATACAGCCCGCAAATGAAATACTCAGAAGCCGTTGTCGATCAGCGGATGTACGACAAGTACGTTTCGCGGTCTGCATTGCTTCCAAACGTCATGATCACGGGGACCGCTGCCGAACGAAAAGACTCGGTTGCGAACCGCACTCCGGGCTCGCTTCCTTTCGCCGGCACGTCTTATCGTCAATATACGCTCGGCATTCACGCCGAGCAGCCGCTTTTAGCTTACGGCCTATTCTCAGTGGCTCGTCAGGGTCGAATCGGTGAAGAGATCAGCCGCGCGTCTTTGGATATTAGTCGTCGAACGGTGTCGGTCGACGTGATTGCGGCCTACTACAAAACCGTCATGAGCGAAAACCTCGTGCGCATCCTTCAGGATCAAGAACGCGCGATTCAGGAGATCCTGAACATTTCGAGACGTCGTATGGGTTTCGGCGGCAAACGCCTCGACTACCTTCAGTCGCAAACGAAACTTGCGAAGCTCAAGCCAAAGATCACGAAAGCGAAAAACGATTTGATCGCTTCGACCGCAGAGCTTGCGCAGTTGATGGGTCTCGAGAACGCAACTTCGATCACGATCTCGACGGGCATGCCGGAACTTTCACTCAAAGACGTAACGGCAAGATTCGACGCTCAGGGCGCGGAGATTCCAGAGTTAAAACAGCAGCGCTTACAGCGCGAATTCCTCGGTGAACAGCGCTCGATCGTACTCGGCAAGAGTTTGCCAAGACTGAAAGCGACCGGCGATTACGGCTTCAACAACTACACGAAGTCGGAACTCTTCGATTCGCCATCGCGTTCGTGGCAAGCCGCACTCGTTCTCGAAATTCCGATTTTCAGTGGTCTCTCTGTCGTGAATGAGCGTCGCTCCGTGATCGCGCAAGAATATCAGACAGAAGCAAACGAGCGTAACGTGCGAAACCAAGTAGCAGTCGCTCAGATCTCAAGCCGCACGGCTCTTGAAGCGTCTGAAGCCGCACTTCTTTCGGCAACGGAAGCGGTGACGATCTCGAAGTCGGCCATGGCAGAAGCTCGTCAGAACTACTCGGTCGGCTTGATCAACTTTGTCGAATTCAGCACGGTTCAGGATTCCGACTTCGATGCCGCGACGACGCTTCTTCAAACGCGTTACGACGCAATCAAAGCCTATACGACTTATTTCGCATCTTCTGGCCAGCCGCTCGCAACACTCGTCGATATTTTGAACTCCGCACAGGTGAAGCAATGATCAAACTGATCCGCGTTCTACTTTTAACTCTCGTCATTCTCGCAAGCGTGCCTTCCATTGCAGAAGCGGCTCGCCGTAAAAAGAAGGTGGCTCCTCCCCAAGCGACCGAAGTTTCATTGCCGATTCCTCGCTCCGAACTCCCGCTCGAGACGTATCTGCCTCCGGTGATCGAACCAGATCCGATTACGATCGAACTTGGTGTGTCGACTTGGAGCCCGAGCGGTTTCTCGCGCGGATCACGGACCGCGGGCGACTCTGATCTTAAGACTGGTTCGGTGCCGATGATTTCGATCAACCGCATGTCAAAGATCAGCGATCGCGCGAAAGGCCTTTATTCAAAGCTCGGTCTTTCGGCTGCGCAATTGAAACGGACCGTGAATCTCGACCGGGTCGGCGGCCCGATTGCGGTTGAACAAGAAATGACACTCGCAAGCGCGCGTCTCGGTGTTGAATACCGCACACGCAAATTTATGAGCGATGTCGTTCAACCTTACGCGGGCCTCGCGGCTCTTCCGACAATTGGTCTTGCTTCTCGTTCGGCACTTGAAAGCAACGTCACAACATTGGGCGTTCCGTTTGAGCTTGCTGCGGGTGCTGCGTTCTCGCCGTCATTCATGCCAGGCCCAAGCCTGGGTGTTCACGGCAGCTCGCTCGGTCTGGGTCTTCAGTATTTATTCGGATCTGTCGGTGGTTCACGCGCAGACGGTCTTGGTGTTCAAGGTTCTTTGCGCGTCGATCTTTGAGAAAGAATTAAAGGATTATGAAAATGAAAAACAGCTTCTTCCTTCTGACACTCGCAGTTTTCGGCCTCGGTCTTTCTGGTTGTGGCAAAGACCAAACGCCTGACGAATATCAACGCCAGCTCCTCCAAGAAAACTTGTCGGTTTACGAGTCGATCGCCGGCACTTACACAGGTGTCGTCACGAACGCAAAATCAGGCAAAACGATGGGGGCACTTCAACTCGATTTGAGTGCGGAAACGGTTACGGTCGATCGAACAACGGGCGAAACGACGGTCGGTTCACCGACACTCGTGACAAACGTGACTTACCGCGATCAATCGAACCTGAATTTCCGTATCGACTCTGGCTACTACGATCCGGACACGGGCGCTTACAGCGCGACCGTCGTGCAAAACGCAAGTCGCGGGGCCGATCTCCAACAGAAGCTCATCGTCAAAGGCTCCATTCACAATGGCCGATTCGTTGGAACGATCGGTTCGCCGAACGTACCGTCTGCAGCTGCACTGTTTGATCTTCGCTTAAACGGAACGCCGATTGAAAAAATCCGCGCAGGCGCACCGAAAGGTGATCTCGATCAAGTTGGTGTTGCGGTTGATTTCGATGGAACAGGCGTTATGCCAGACAGCCGCACGGGCAAGTCAGCTCGTCGCAAAATGTCGATTCACATCACGAAACCTTCGATGGGCCCAGCAGGTGACTTCATTGACATCTTTAACCCAACGCTTATTCGGAACTTGAATGTATCAATCGACATCTCAGAAGCTGTTTCCGTGAATTTCATGTCGGTCCCTTGGGACCCGGCAAACGGCACGATCGACGGTTACAATAACGTAACGACAACGTCGGGTGCGTACACGATCTACCTTCAGTGCCAAGACTTCTACTTCAAGCGCCAAGCCACGAAGTTTAAATGCACGTACTGGTCAAGCCGCTCAAAACGCATTCCGATGGAGTTCGGCCCGTCCGATGACTGAGACTCGCGAGGACCTTGGTAGCTTAATCATGGACGTCATTCCGCTTGCGCTTCGTGCCTTGCGGTCAGACGTTCAAGATGGAATCTCGGAGACGAACTTTTCGTGTCCGACTGGCGAGCATGGACTGACATTCGTTCAGTTCCGCCTCATGGGCTATCTTTGGTACGACGAAGCGAACAACAAAACGCTCGCAGAAGCGGTTGGGCTCACAGTCCCGGCGACATCGCGAGCCGTTTTAGCGCTAACGAAACGCGGACTTGTCGAAAGCCTTAAATCCTCAACCGACAAACGTGAAGTCCGCGTTCGCTTAACGAAAAGCGGGCGGGCTGTCTTCAAGCAGATTCGCGAGTGTCTCGCCGCGCGGATGTCCGCGCGCCTGACGGTCGCGAGTAAAGACCAAACAAAACGCATGCACGCAGGGCTTGTTGCCCTGAAAGAAATTTTCGCGGGACTTCCATGACACCAGCCAAACTCTCGGTTAAGCACCCCATTCTCATCGCCAGCCTCGTCATTCTCATGTTGGTTCTCGGTGGGATTTCTCTTAAACGACTTCCTGTCGATCTCTACCCAGATGTTCAGTTCCCGACGATCATTGCGGTCTCTCAATACCCTGGAGCCGGACCTCTCGAAATGGAGACTCAGGTTTCCAAGATTCTCGAAGATCAAATGTCGTCGATCTCAGGCGTCAAAAAAGTCTCATCGACCAACATGGAAGGTTTCTCGACAGTCGCCGTCGAGTTTAATCTCGATGCCAATCTCGACTTCGCTGAAAACCAAGTTCGCGCGAAAGTTCAGAACGCCGTCAAACTTTTACCCGATGACCTTGATTTGCCTGTTGTTCGCCGAATCTCGCCTTCGGACGCGCCAATTTTGGGGATCGCGCTTCAGTCGAACATGCCGCAGGGCGAGCTTTACGACTTGGCAAAAGAAGTGATCGCACCGAAGTTCGAGCAAATCTATCAAGTCGGTCAGGTGGATATCTTAGGCGGTCGAAAACGTGAAATTCACGTCATCATGGATCGCAACAAGCTTGCGAGCGTGAATATTTCTGCGAAAGCCGTCGAGCAAGCGATCGCAGCTGGTGGTCGCAATATCCCAGCCGGTAAAATCGATCAGCCGAAAGAGGAATACAGCTTCCGTACACTCGCAGATTACCGAACTCTCGATGACGTTCGTAACATCACGCTGCGAACCGGCAACTTCGGCTACCCGGTAAGCGTTGCGACCGTTGCGAGTGTTGAAAACAAACTTCAAGATGAAACGTCGCGAACGACGGTGAATGGTAAAAGCTCGATTCTCTTTAACGTTTTCCGTCAAACGGGCGCTAACACGGTCGCAGTTGCGGACAACGTGATTAAGCAGATCGATGCAATCAACAAGAGCTTAGCGGCACAAGGGATTAAAGCCGAACTCTCTTTGATCAATGATGGCTCAAAGCGTATTCGCGATAACGTCTACGACGTTTTTGAGTCGATCATCATCGGTGTCTTACTCACTGTCGTCGTCGTTTACTTCTTCCTCGGATCTGCGAAGTCGACGTTAATTACAGGCTTTGCTCTCCCGAACTCGCTTTTGGGTGCTTGTATCTTGATGGCGGTTGCTGGCTTCTCGATCAACATCATGTCGCTGCTTGCGATGAGTTTGGTGGTCGGCCTTTTGGTCGATGACGCGATCGTCGTGCGTGAAAACATCTTCCGCAAACTCGAAACCGGAATGGGCCCGAAGCAAGCGGCCATTATCGGAACGAACGAAGTGACACTCGCCGTTGTTGCGACGACGCTTACGATTCTTGCCGTCTTCGGCCCGATCGGGAATTTGCAAGGGATCGTCGGTCAGTTCTTCAAGCAGTTCGGGTTAACGGTTTGTTTTGCGATGATCATCTCGCTCTTTGACGGCCTGTTCGTTGCGCCTGCGATGTCGGCCTACCTCGGTGGTGGCGGACACGATCATAACCACATCCCAAAGAACATTTTCGCACGTTGGAACAAGCAGATGTTGAAAAAGTTCGACCAGTTCCAGTCGTGGATGGAAAAGGTGTACGTCGCGATTCTTCGTCGCGCGATGAGGGCACCTCTGGCAACGATCGGTATATCGATTGCGGTCTTCGTTGGCTCAATTTTCATTGCGCGATTCATTCCGTTTACGTTCTTGCCGCCTCAAGATAACGGTGAGTTCTTCATCACGTATGAGCTTCCAGCTGGCGCAAGCCTCGATGCGACAGGCGAAGTCGGTGCTCAGATCGAAGCGAAACTCAAACCGATGCCGGAGATTGCGTACCTTTTGTCGATCGTAGGCTCGGGTCGAAACGAATCGAACAAGGGTCAGTTCTTCGTTCGCCTCGTTCCGGCTAAGCAACGTCACGTCAACACAACGCAGATGAAAGAGAAGACGAAAGAGCTTCTCAAAGACTTTACAAAGTACAAACTCATGGCGACGGATCAAGCACCGGGTCAAGGCGGCGGCGGTCAACGTCAGTTCAACTTAAACATCGTTGGCCAAGATCTCGACGCCTTGATTCCATACTCCGAGAAGGTTCTCGCCTACGCGCAAAAGAGTAAGGCCATCATGCAGGCCGATAGCTCTTACCGCGTCGGTAAACCTGAATATCAGATCAAAGTGAAACCGCAGACCGCAGGGATCGCGGGTGTCACACTTGCTGGCATCGGCGATGAGCTTCGTGCATCTGTTGAAGGTCAGAAGATCGCGTTCTTCCGCGAGAAGGGCGTGGATTACGATATCCGCACGCGCCTCCTCGACAGTCAGCGCGACCTCTCTACGAACTTTGAGCAGACTCAAGTGCCGAACCTTCAGGGCCGCCTTCTTCCTTTGAAGAACGTAGCTGAAATCAAGCGTGTCTTGGGACCGACCCAAGTCCTTCGCGAAAACAGAACGCGCTACATTCAAATTTCGGCTGACGTTGTGCCCGGAGGCCCAGGCCTTGGCGGTGCGATTAAAGAATTCAACGCCGCGTTCGAGAACGAATTGAAGCCACCCCCTGGTGTGACGTTCACATTCGTTGGTGAAGCG
>CAJYOV010000126.1 GCA_913776405.1 Pseudobdellovibrionaceae bacterium | reverse complement strand
GGTTTTGTTTCATGCGCGTGAAATTGTTTTCGTTTCATGCGCGTGAATTTGGTTTCGTTTCATGCGCGTGAAATTGGTTTCGTTTCATGCGCGTGAAATTGGTTTCGTTTCATGCGCGTGAAATTGGTTTCGTTTCATGCGCGTGAAGTGCGAAAAAGTTCTTGACCTAGGTTTTCGATCTTTAATCGCCTAGCCCTCGCGATTTCCAAATGAACTCGACGGGTCAGGATCAAACTCGAAGTGCGCTCGGCTCGAGTCAATCTTGTGCGTTTAATAGCCGACCTAATCCAACTCAGATCTAACCGTTAAGACCGTTTGAAACGGAGAAAAAGCGAGTTTTAAAAACCCGTGGTATGACAATTTCCTCTGGGAAGTTTCGCGCACTCCCAGATCAACTTTGATTTGGAGATATTCATGCAAATCGATTTTAAGCTCTCGCCATCGCAAAACGAAACGCGGGCTGTTTCCGATTTTCTTTCGTCGTTATCGGATACCGACCTTCTAATCGAAACGAAGGCTGCAATCAAAACCGAGCGTGAGGCGACGGCGGCTGTCGTTCGCTACTTCAAAGAGATCAATGATCGAGAGCTCTATCTAAAGTACGCATGCTCGTCGCTCTTTCAGTTTGCAACGGAGAGGCTTGGTTACTGCGCGGGTTCGGCGCAGCTAAGAATTAATGCGATGAGGTTGATCGAGGCGTTGCCGGAGACTGAAGCAAAGATCGAATCTGGTGCGCTTTCGCTGACTGCGGCTGCAAAAGTTCAGTCATTCATTCTTCTCGAGAAGAAACAGAACAAGATTTATTCGACTGAAGAGAAGCGTGAACTCGTCGATGCGTGCCTCAAGAAGTCGACACGAGAGGTTGAGCGTGAACTCGCAAAAATAAATCCTGACATCCAGAAAATTGAAACTTTAAAGCCTGTCGGGCGCGACCGATTCCAGATTTCATTTTCAATCTCGGAAGACACCGAAGTGAAGGTCAAGAAGCTCAAAGGTCTTCTCGCGCACACGAATCCGAACATGACGACCGAGGAGCTGTTCGACAAACTCCTCGAGCTCGGGCTTGAAAAGTTCGATCCGGCACGAAAAGCGGATCGAGCGTTAAAGCGCACGATGCGGTCCAACGTAACGACGGCTGAGCAGCTACATCCCTGCGAATCTTTCAAATCTGGCAAAACGGCTCAATCGATCAAAGCTGACCAATCTCTCCAGCCGAATCAAGCGCCTGCGTCGGCTTGTTCGATCGTAGAAGCGGATAACGGAGCCGGCTACCCAAAGAAGATCGATCGAATCGTGCGTTCACTTCATGCGCGTGAAATGGAAAAGCCGCAGAACTTAGGGGCGCGAGATACACGAGCGCGTTCAATCTCGGCTGAGGTGAAGCATACCGTGTGGAGACGGAATGAAAACAGAGGATGTGAATTTGTTAGCGGTGACGGGAAACGGTGCGGTTCACAGCACGCGCTTCAGATCGATCACGTTTTTGGTTTCGCGCGTGGAGGTGTGCATAGCTTGGAAAACTTGCGCGTGGTCTGCGCGAAACATAATCGCTTTGTATGGCGCGAGAAACGATGTCGCCCGCTTACTCGAACTGGCAGCGCGCGTGCTCGATAGTCGTGCGCTCAGGTCTGACAGGCGTGCGCGCATGCTTGAACCGTGCGCGCGCAGGATTACCAGCCGTTTTTGCCGTCGATGACGGTGACAGGGTAGGTGGCGGCTTCGAAGCCGTTAACTTCTTCGAAGAGGCGGGCGTTGATGCCGAGGCGGCGGGTTTTGCCGTCCCAGGTGCCGTCGGGTTGGAGGTCGGGGGTATCACTGTAAGTGCCGCAGCCGCAGGTGTCACAAAAATAATGAGCGACGTTTTTGGTGCGCCAGCGGTATTCGGCACGATCGCTCTCGGGAGTGAGTAAGCGTAGTTGATTTGGTTTGTAGTATGCCCACAAAACGCCGCGCTTCGCACAGAAGGAACAAGTGCACCGTGTGAGCGCCGCTGGTAGCTCACCATCAATCTCGAATTTTGTTTTGCCACAGTGGCAAGAGCCTTTCAGAGCCATTCAGTCCTCACTTGTCCGAATAATATAAGACTTGATCTTAGATTCAGGTCTCAAACTATGATCTCACCCAATAGTTCAGTAATCGCGGCTCAGAGATCGCAGTCCAGAGATCGCAGTCCAGAGATCGCAGTTCAGGGATCACGGCGCGGAAGTCAGCACTCGCGAAAGCCGATCGCGCCCCATTACTTCTTCGTGCCAGAACCCGCACCCGCACCCGAACCCGTCTCCGACGCACTCGTTCCCGCGCCAGTAGCCGCGGGCCCAAGCGCCTCGCTCGCTTTCGCAAGCCACGAGTCATCGACCGCAGTTGTCGGCAAACTCGCTGCGCGTTCGCGCTCGGCTTGCGCGAGGAGTGTCGACAAGTAGCGCTCTGTCGTACTCGGCAGAATTACAACGATTCGCTTCCCTTTATTCTCGGGCAAGGCCGCTTGGCGAAGAGCTGCCGCCATGGCAGCGCCTCCGCTGATGCCGGCCGGGATGCCTTCCTCTTTAATCAAAAGCTTCGCCATCGCGAGTGACTCTTCGCTTGAAACCTTCTCGACAGCGTCGATCAATGACGTTTCGAGATTTCGAGGAATGAAGCCCGCGCCAATGCCTTGAATTTTATGCGGGCCCGGTTTTTCGCCCGAGATGACAGCCGACTCGACAGGCTCGACCGCAATCATGCGCACGGAAGGCTTCTTCTTTTTCAAAACGGATCCAACACCCGACAATGTTCCGCCTGTGCCGACGCCCGCCACGACGAGATCGACCGAACCATCGGTGTCGTCCCAGATCTCGAGCGCGGTTGTCGCCTGATGTACAGCTGGATTCGCTGGATTGTCGAACTGTGACGGCATGAAAACGGAACCATCGCCCGATGCGAGTTCCATCGCTTTTGCAATCGCACCTTTCATCCCGAGCGGGCCGGGCGTCAAAACCAGATCCGCGCCTAATAGAAGAAGCAGCGTGCGACGCTCTTGAGACATCGTCTCTGGCATCACCAGCGTGATCGGATAACCTTTCGCCGCCGCGATGAACGCGAGCGCAATTCCCGTGTTGCCGCTCGTTGGTTCAACGATGCGCATTCCGGGTTTCAAGCGGCCCGTTTTTTCTGCCGCTTCGATCATCGCGTTACCGATGCGGTCTTTCACCGACGCCAACGGGTTAAAGAATTCGAGTTTCAAAACAATGTCAGCGCCGAGATCGCGACCGAGTTTCCGGGTCCGAATCAAAGGCGTGCGGCCGATCGTGTCGGTGATGTTCTCGTAGATCTTCATAGTTAAGCGAACCTCCGCGATCCGCGTCGAGCCATGAGCGGCCCGAGTAGCGATCTAATAAGGTTGGAAGCGCTCGCTCGATTCGGTCAAGCTGCGGCGTTCGCTCTATTTCAATTTGAGCTGTAAGAAAGAAAGGGTCGGCTAGCAGAGTGACAGTCTAGGTCACTCGCGAGCACGCGTTTAATTGAAGCTCATCTCGAAACACGAGCGAAAACCGCCTGGCACAAGGGTTGCTCTAAGGATCTGCAGAGTGACTTTGAACGGCACTCGAAAAGGAAAAAAAGAAAGAACAACGCTTAGGCGAATACGTCGGTTTACGGGAACCGAGCGGGGATAAAAATGGCAGCACAGAAAGCAATCGTATTTTCAGGACGCAATGGACTCGACTTCAGCGAATTACGCACAAGCGTTCTTAGAATTCCCGAAGTCACCGTACGTATTCGCCAAGCGCAGAGTGTTCTCGACACACTCGATCTTCCAAAAGTCGATCTCTTCAACGTGATCTCGTCTGACGACGAATCTTTCGGCCGTAACATCAAATTGAAAAGCCTCGCGGCGACGGTTGTTCAGATCGGTCTCTTCGATCGTTTCTGCAAAACGCAGCGTCGTCCTGAGTTCATGATTGGCAACTCAAACGGTGAATCCGCAATGCTTGTTTGTGCGGGCCTTCAGACCTTTGACGAGATGGTTGCGAGCGCGGTCGCTAGTGACTCAACTCCTGCCGTTTCGCCAACGAACTTGCTCCCGATGTCGGGGATTTTCGCGGCACCTCTGCTTGCAGGTCTTTCGCTCTGCGAATTCCGTGCGGTCGAAGCGACACAAACTGAAACGGGCCTCGTCTACACGATGCTTCAGGATTCATCGATGGAAATCAAAAAAATCGCTGAGTCACTTCACCAAGATCGCGGCGTAAATCGCTTCATTTCGATCGGCCCGGTCGGCGCGATGCGCTTGGCAGACTACCAAACTCTCGGAACAGACGAAGTTGAGTACATGGATTCAATCGAACTTGATCCAATGCTCGGCTGGTTCTGGAAGAACGTTCGCACATCGAAACTGTCGGCCCTCGCTTAAGCAAAAGAGCCGTTCAAATACGAAAATAATAAAAGGGACCGCGAGGTCCCTTTTTTATTCGATCTTCCGCCACTGCCTGGCCGGGCAAGGCGTATCCGCCGCCAGTTTCTTCAGGGCGCGATCGTTGTTTCGATCGAAACTTCGACGGGCTCGAGGTGGCCGCTCGCTGACTCAGAAGAGCCGATCACGCTCAAAACAACTTTCAAGTCCGCGGCTTGATTCAGCCAATTGATACCGCCGAATGAAACTGCACACGGCACAAACTTCGGATCAGTCGCTCGAGCCGGATCATTTGTCGTCACTTTCACGGGTCCTTGAATCGATGCTTGTTCGTGGCCAAGAAGCCGAAATTATCTGCTTTAAAAGCCGAGCTGTTCGCGA
>CAJYOV010000125.1 GCA_913776405.1 Pseudobdellovibrionaceae bacterium | reverse complement strand
AGCTCCGAGCGGTGGTGCCACAACCGAACGCGCCGTTCATCGAACCTGAGATCGCACCGTAAGTCGCAAGGCCCGCCGCTAAACCCATACCATTTGATTGGTAAGGCGCAACTGGGTAACCGAGTTGGTTCCAAGTATCAGCAGCCTGATTGTACGAGCGCTTGTTGCCGCGCTCGATTCCGCTTCCAACGAGGTAACCTGCGAGACCACCTACCGCAACCGGAAGGAGTTGGCTCAACAAGCTTGGGCCACGAGGTCCGCCGCCGCCGCCGCGTGTGCCTGCTTCTGTATCGTCATCGCGACCTTCGCGACGCTCGCGGCGAATTTCAGATTTCAATTCATCAATCTGATCTTCGATATCGCGGTATTCGCGCTGAAGGCTATCGAGCTCTTTTGCAAGTTTACGGTAACGCTCAAGACCCGAAACACATGACGACTCAGTTTCACGGCTGACGCTTGTGTTGTAACCCGTGATACGGCAAGCCGACGCGCTGATATGACCATCAGGGCGACAGATGCCGCCGTACTGAGGCAACCAAGTTTTATCTTGGTAAGGGCGACCTTCTGCGCGTGTGTAGCAGTTCACTGGGCCACCGTAATCGCCGCCGTAGTAACCGCCACCGCCAGCAGTTGTGCTGTACTCAGTCGGCTCACTTGCCCACGGATCGCCACCAGTTTCAATAGCGGCACCCGCAGAAACTGGTGAAACGAGAACGCTTGGACGAGCACCTTGTTCAGACGCTGGCGAACGACCGCCGCCCGAACTTGCTACGGTTTCATTTTGCGAAGTAACACGTGGACGACGTGGAGTTGTCGCACCAGATGCAGGTACACAACGACCTTTTTTCTCGTCGTAGACTTTACCCTTACTGCACTCAGTTGGAACTTCGTCCGTCGGAGTCGTCGGTGAAGGTGGAACTGGCGGGTTCGGCTTCGGCGCTGGAGGCGCAGGCGGAGCCGGAGGAACTGGAATCGGTGCCGGAGGTGCCGGTGGCGGCACATCGATCGGTGGCTGTGGCGCTGGGCCTGTACCGCCACCATCACAGAGGCCGCAGTTTTTACCGAGATCCATGTGCTTTGTAATCACTTGCAACCAATGCGGCTTGAAATTGCCGAATGATTTTCTGACGACAGATTCTTTCTCTTTGTTGAGATCGGAAATGTCTTTCTTAAGAAGTTTCAGTTCCTTCTTCAAGCGCGCAAGTTCTTTTTCGTTCTCTGAACGAGTGTCTGCGTCGCTGTAAGAACCGGGCGCGTAGCCGCCTGGGTATTGACACGTCATCATGCCGCCGCCGACAGCGCCTGTCCCCATCATGCCTGGGTTCATCATGATGCCCGCACTACCGTAAACACCGCCACCCATGAATTGCGCTGAAGCAATTTGAGTGAAGGCTACGTTCGCTGCGATGACTGTCATCGCAAACCGTTTGAACTTTTGTACGCCGGTCATGTCACTGACTCCCTCTTGAATCGCATTCCTAGCGATCCTCGGAAATTCTTAAACCTACAAATCCATTTGCTTTGTCGACACTTTGGTCAGCAGTCTTGACTCGACTCGAAACAATCTCGACCTCAGCTAGACGTTTAGACGTTCGGCACTTCGTGCGCCTCAGACCTGACTAGACTTCCGTCTCAATTTTTCGAACCAAGCTGCCTCAAACCATGAGACAGCACCACTTCCCTCGTTATCGACGAGGCGTAGGGCCCAAAAACAAATCGCCGCAAAACGAGCGTTTTCCCTGCGTAGTGAATTGAATTGCGTTGGGTCCTTTTCAAATTCTACACTAAGCCCACGCATGAAGCATTCCATTCTTTGTGTCGACGATGAAGTCGACAACGTCGATGCGCTAGAGCGCTTGTTTCGACGTAAATTTACAGTGTTGAAAGCCACGTCTGCTGCGCAGGCGCTGGACCTTCTGGCTAAACATCCAGTCACCGTGATCATTAGCGATCAGCGGATGCCACAGATGACAGGAGTGGAATTTCTCTCTGAGAGCATCAAAACGCATCCGAACGCGATCCGTATCTTGCTCACCGGTTACACCGACATCGACTCAGTGATCTCGGCTATCAACTCGGGCCAAATCTATCGTTACGTGACGAAGCCGTGGGACCCGGTCGATCTCTCAAACGCCGTCGACAAAGCGATTGAGCGTTACGAGATCGGCGAAGAGCTGATCGAGAAGAACAAAGCACTTCAAGCCGCACTCGAAGAGTTGCAGACACTCGATCAAGCGAAGAACCAGTTCATGGTTCTCGTGAATCACGAACTCAAGACACCGCTGACATCGATGCTGAGCTTCTCGGATCTTCTGAATGAAACGCGTCTAGATAGCGATCAGCAGCGAATGCTTTCGCGCATCAAGGGCGCAGCTCTCCGTCTGCAAGAGATGATCAACGATGCGCTCGAATTTGTTTCAGCCGAGACCGCGCAAACGCGTTTAGATCTCAAGCCGGTTGCGGCTTCAAAACTGTTCGCGCAAAGTTCGATTCCCGAAATGATCGAATCTGTTGCGGCCTCACGCCAAGTTGCTTTTCAATTTGAAATCGAAAACCAAGACATTCTTTGCGACGAAAAGACGATCCGGAATGTGTTCAGGCGGCTTCTGCATAACGCTGCAAAATTCGCGAATTCCGGTTCGGCCGTCGTTATTCGCGGCAAAACGCACGACGGTCTTTATCGAGTTTCGATCGAGAACCAAGGCGCTGCCATCGATGAAAAGCGAATCGCTCAGTTAATGAAGCCGTTCACTTTAAACGAAAATGCGCTGAACCACTCAGTCGGCACGGGGCTCGGCCTTCCGATCTCGCAAGCCCTCGTAAAGCTCCACGGCACGAGTCTCCAATTCTACACATCTGAGTCGACAGTCACGGTGGCTTTCGATCTCAAACTCAGCTAAGACAGCGTCATGGATTCACTGAGAAACAAATTGAAGTCCGCGACGATGGCGTCGCACACAAAGATCGAAGCGAATCCCGTTTTGGCGAAACTGACGTCTCCATCGCTGACTCCACTCGAATACAAAACGATTTTGGAGCGCTACTACGGCTTCTTCCGCCCACTTGAAGAAAAATTTTTACTTAACGCCAACCACTCGACGATTCCATCGTTCAATCAGCGTCTGAGAACTCAGCGCTTGAAAACAGACCTTGAAGCTCTAGGCGTGTCCGATGCGGAAATCGACGCACTTCCAATCTGCGATCGACTCCCCGCCTTGGATAACGAGTCTGAGCTTCTTGGCGTCCTGTACGTCATGGAAGGGTCGAACCTGGGCGGAATGCTAATTTCCAAGCACTTAAAGACTCTTCCTTTTTTTAGCGTGGAAAGCGGCACGTTTTTCGGCGACGACCCGCAAGCGGTCTCGGCCCGTTGGAAGTCGTTCATTGAGCATCTCGAGTCACGATCAAGCTCTCTCGACGAAACAGCAACTCTGAATTCAGCCAGCGAAACCTTCCAGAAACTCGATCAGTGGATGGAACGATCTGTCCGGTAACCGGCCTACCTCGGACTCGTAGACCTGATTAAAACGCTCAGCGCGTGCGGCCGGATTTGCAACCGTCACCGCGCATGAGAAAACTCGTCAATCTCTCTCAAAAAATCGGCCTACTCTTTAATCTGCTCTCGGGATTCTCGTTGAGCCTGTGTTTGAGCGTAGCTTTGAGCCTCTGCTTGAACGCCATTCAGCGTTCTGAAGCGCATGCTGAGACCTCG
>CAJYOV010000124.1 GCA_913776405.1 Pseudobdellovibrionaceae bacterium | reverse complement strand
CCCTTACGGTTGGCAACCCCTACCTCAGAACAACAAAGAAATTCACGACTTACCTACTCCAAGCTTCGGTCGTGGGCCTTGGCGCCGGAATGAATCTCGAGGTCGTGGCTTCCGTAGGCGTTAAAGGCATTGGCTACACTCTGACCGGCATTGCGCTGACATTGGCCATTGGCTCTCTGATCGGCCGTGCCTTCAAAGTTGAGCCGGAAACGAGCACCCTCGTGACCGTAGGCACCGCGATTTGCGGCGGGTCAGCGATCGCCGCCGTGGCCCCTGCCATCCGGGCGAAGTCGAACTCGATGACGGTAGCCCTCGGCGTCGTGTTCGTTTTAAATTCGGTAGCGCTCTTTCTCTTTCCGCCGTTAGGTCACGCGTTGGGTCTGACCCAACGTCAGTTTGGCTTGTGGGCCGCCCTCGCACTCCACGATACAAGTTCCGTCGTCGGCGCTTCTCTCGCCTACGGCAACGAGGCGATGCTAACAGCCACGACCGTCAAACTCGCGCGTGCGCTCTGGATTGTGCCGGTTTCATTCGGTTATGGATGGCTCGCAACCCGCAAAGGTGGCGGCGAGTCCGCAGCCAAAGCGAAGAAGCCGTGGTTTATTCTCGGCTTCTTGATCGCGGCCGCACTTGTCACTTACGTGCCTAGCCTTCAATCGGTCGGACTGGTCATCAACACCATCGCGAAGCGAACTCTCGTCGTGACGCTGTTCCTCATCGGCGCAAGCCTCACGCGTGAAACACTTAAAGAGGTCGGCGTGAAGCCCTTGATCCAAGGTGTCGCGCTCTGGCTGATTGCAGCCAGTGCAACGCTTCTCGCGCTGAAACTTGACTGGATCGCCTAGGCACCGAAGCGTAGACTTTGAGACCTATGGAAAAAAAGACGGCAGTTGCAGATGGCTACATTCACGGCTTTACCCAAGACGAACAAGATCGTCTTTTTAAACAAGCGCGCGTTCACGAAGAGATTATTTTCTCTCAAGTCGACTTCTCAAACGCGCAGAACATCGTTGAAATCGGATCCGGCGTTGGCGCACAAACACTAATCTTGAATGAGCGCTACCCAGAAGCCCATATCGACTGCCTCGATTTCTCGAATGAGCAGATCGCGCGGGCTCGACAAGCGCTGAAGCCACTGCTCCAAGCCGGAAAAGTAACGATTCAACAAGGTGACGCTCTTCACCTTCCATTCGAGGATGATACGTACGACGGCGCTTACATCAGTTGGCTGCTCGAACACGTGCAAGATCCGATCGGCATTCTTGAAGAAGCTCGCCGAGTCCTGAAAGCCGGCGGAGTGATCTACGTAAATGAAGTTTTCAATTCCACGTTTTACGTTCACCCCTACTCGCCAGCGACTCTCAAGTACTGGTTCGAGTTCAACGATTATCAATGGTCTCTTAAGGGCGACCCGTTCGTTGGCGGCAAGCTTGCGAACTACATGATTAAGGCGGGCTATCAAAACATCACAACGAAAGTGCTCACGCACCAGTACGACAATCGCACGCCGAAAAAACGCTCACAATTTATCGACTATTGGACCGGGCTTCTCACGAGCGGAGCTGAGGGTCTCATTCAAGCAGGACGCGTGGATCAAGACCTCGTAAACGAGATGACTCGTGAACTCCAGGCCCTTAAGAAAGATCCGGACTCTGTGATTTTCTTTGCGTGGATCCTCGCGCGAGGCGAAGCGTTCTAACGAAAAAAGGGAGCCAAGGCTCCCTTTCTTTATTTTGATCTCTCTGATGTTAGCTTACTTGCCGCTTTTCAGAGCGCCGACTGTGAAATCGTTCGAGCTCATCGACTTATTCACTTTCACATCGCTCAACGTGACATCTGTTGTGCGCTTCGACTCGAGGTTCTCGACTTTGATTTTCTGAGCGCGCTGAACGCCCGAGATTTTTTGATAGTCCGAAAACGTGACAACCTTCTTCACTTTGTCGCCGACGAAATACTCCATCCGTGTTGGAACTTTCTGCGTCGTATCGAGCGTGAGAAGAACTTTCGAGTACTCGCTTGCGCCGGCAGAAGGTTTAACTTCGATGAGACCCGTTGAGCCTTCTTTTTTGACAAGCGTCGCCGAGGCACCTTTAAGTGCGTCCGCATTCAAATCTTCAGGGCTTAATTCCGAACCCAAAACACCTGCTGATTTTTTGCCGCTCACGATGCGACGCACCTGTTTGTTCGATGGAAGATAAAGCCACTGATCTTGGTTGCCGTTCTTAACTTCTGCCAACAGTGCCGTGCCCTTGATGTCGGCCGGCGCTTCGATGCGAACCAAGGCTTTGTAACCTTCGCCGTCGCGAAGGGAGCGAAGACGCAAGTCGCGCGTCTGCTTGTCGCCGTTCGCTTCTGTTGTCACGAGTGTGACTTTCGCTTCGTCGGATTTCGATTCAACGTTCGTTTGCACGGCCTTTAGAAGATCGGCAGCTTCATCCGCAAACGCGTTAGCAGAAATAAACGTCACCATCAAACACGCAACCAGAGACGCTGCAATCGCGTTCTTTTCGCTCCACGGGTGAACTTTCGCAACCGGCCTCGGAAGAACGAAACGAGGGAAAACTTTGAGAAGTGCTGGAAGGAAAACGAGATCCGCCAAGGCGCCTGCACCGATC
>CAJYOV010000123.1 GCA_913776405.1 Pseudobdellovibrionaceae bacterium | reverse complement strand
CGTGAACGCAATCTCTTGTGCGGCTGTCGAACCTGCTTCGCGAATGTGGTAACCCGAAATCGAAATCGTATTCCAATTCGGTACTTCCTTCGCGCAGTAACCGAAGATGTCGGTGATAATGCGCATCGAAGGTTTTGGCGGATAGATGTACGTTCCGCGAGCGATATATTCTTTCAAGATATCGTTTTGAATCGTGCCTGTGAGTTTATCGGCCGTAATTCCACGACGACGAGCGACTGCAATGTAAAGCGAAAGCAAGATGCTTGCAGTCGAGTTGATCGTCATCGAAGTCGAGATCTTATCGAGCGGAAGATCTTTTAAGAGAATCTCCATGTCTTCGATTGAAGAGATCGCAACACCAACTTTGCCGACTTCACCCGTCGACATGATGTGATCCGAGTCGTAGCCCATTTGAGTCGGTAGATCGAACGCGACAGAAAGGCCGGTCTGACCTTTCTGTAGAAGAATTTTGTAGCGCTCGTTTGAGTCTTTGGCTGAACCGAAGCCCGCGTATTGGCGCATGGTCCAGAAGCGACCGCGATACATGGTCTCTTGAACGCCGCGCGTGTAAGGGAACTGCCCGGGTTGGCCCAACTCAGTCTCGTGCTTCTCAGCGCCGCTCCAGTCTTTTACGCCGTAAACATCCTTTTGCTCGATGCCGCTCGACGTGGTGAAGCGCTCTTTTCTGAGTTTCGATTTTGAGCCTGATTTTTTTGGCTGACCCGTGCTGTCCGACATACTTATTTCTTCTTCGCTACTTCGAAAGTGATGAGCGTCTGACCGCTCTCGACGCTGTCGCCTGCTTTTACAAGAACGTCTTTAATGACCGTGTCTTGTGAAGCGCGCATTTCGTTTTCCATCTTCATCGCTTCCATGATGAGGATCGGCTGATTCGCCTTCACGGCATCACCTTTGTTGACGAGGACTTTCACGATCTTACCCGGCATTCCTGCCGAGAGCTTATCGCCGCCACCCATCGCGCCGCCTTTTTTGAGGCTTTCGTGAAGGATTGCTTCGTCGTTGTAGATCGTGACTTTGCGGTAAGCGGCGCGTGCGTAAACGTTGTACTCCGTATCTGAACCGATGACGTCGAGAACGTAAGAGCCACCCTCGAAGATCAACGAGATTACGTTTTCAACGAGGCGATAATCGTCTTTTGAGATGTCGTACTTGCGCCATTCTTTTTCTTCTTCTTGGAGATTGATCTTCCAAGCGCGCTTTGTTTCCGAGATCTCGATCTTGTAGTGCTTTCCGTTCATGTCTGCTTCAAAGAACATGGCGGCTTACCTCAACCCTTCTTTGCGAGCCAAATCTTTCCAGCGGCTTGCAACGTTGTACTCCGAAACAGCTTTCGCCTTCTTATCGTTGTAAGCGGCGATCGCAGCTGTGATCAGGAAGACGTGATCGTCGACAGCTTTGAAGAGCTTCGGTTCGATCAACTTCAAATCCTTTTCACAGAATTGAGTCGTGTACGTACCATCCAAGAATTTTGGATGTTGAAGAACCGACTTATGGAAGCTGATGTTTGTTTTGATACCCGTGAGCGTAAACTCGGTCAGCGCGCGGTCAAGGCGACGAATCGCCGAGTCGCGAGTTGGACCGAAGGCGATGAGTTTTGAAATCATCGGGTCGTAATAGATCGGCACTTCGTAGCCCGGGTACGCGTAAGAGTCGACACGGATGAATGGACCTTGCGGGTGACGACAGCGACGGATCAAACCCGGTGAAGGGATGAACGTCTCTGGGTCTTCCGCGCAGATACGAGCTTCGATCGCCCAGCCGCGCTGAACGATGTCTTCTTGTTTGAATGAAAGCGGGCGACCGAGAGCGACGAAAATCTGTTCTTGAACGAGATCTGTGCCAGTTACGATTTCTGTAATCGGGTGTTCAACCTGAAGACGCGTGTTCATCTCCATGAAGAAGAATTCTTTCGTCACGTTGTCGAAGATGAACTCGAACGTGCCGGCACCGATGTACTTAATCGCCTTACCCGCACGAACGGCAACTTCACCCATCTTCTGGCGCACTTCTGGCGGAACTGACGGTGAAGGAGATTCTTCGATGACCTTCTGGTGACGACGCTGGACCGAACACTCACGCTCGAAGAGGTGAACGACGTTTCCGTGGGTGTCGCCGAAGATTTGGATCTCGATGTGTTTCGGGTTCTGAACGTAACGCTCGATGTAGACCGTATCGTTCTTGAAGTAGTTTAAACCTTCCGAGCGAGCAGCACGGTAGCCTGACTCGAGTTCTTCTGGTTTGAAGACGACGCGCATCCCTTTACCGCCACCACCGGCTGTTGCCTTGATGATGACTGGGTAACCGATCTTTTCGCAAACTTCTCGCGCGTGTTCGATCGTGTCGACCGGACCGCCTGAACCTGGAACCGTTGGAACGCCCGCTTCGCGCATCAGCTTAATCGCAGAGAGCTTGTCGCCCATCGCGCGAATATTGTCTGGAGTCGGACCGATGAACGTTACGCCCGCTTTCGTGAGCTGTTCAGCGAAGTCCGTGTTCTCTGACAAGAAGCCGTAGCCTGGGTGAACCGCGTCTGCGCCCGATTTCTTGATCGCTTCGAGGATATTCTCAACCTTCAGGTAAGAATCTTTCGATGGAGCGGGGCCGATATTGTAGGCCTCATCCGCCAAAACAACGGGAAGCGAGTTGCGATCTGCGTCTGAGTAGACAGCAACGGCTTTGATGCCGAGATCGCGACACGCGCGAATCACGCGAAGAGCGATCTCGCCGCGGTTCGCGATCAGGATTTTCTTAAACATAGGTTTTTCGCTCTGACTCATAAAGGAATGTTCCCGTGTTTTTTGCGTGGGTTCGTATCTTTTTTGTTCTTGAGCATCTCGAGGGCATCAACAATGCGCTTACGTGTGAGTGCCGGTTCGATGACTTCGTCGATGTAACCGAGTTCTGCAGCGACGTAAGGGTTTGCGAACTTCTCTTCGTAGTCGGCATTCAGCTGCGCGCGCGTCGCGACCGGATCCGACGCTTTCTTAAGAGCATCGCGGAAGATGATTGAAACCGCACCGTCAGCACCCATGACTGCGATTTCTGCAGTTGGGTAAGCGAGGTTGACGTCACCGCGCAAGTGCTTCGACGACATAACACAGTAAGCGCCGCCGTAGTTTTTGCGTGTGATGACCGTGATCTTCGGCACTGTCGCTTCCGCGTAAGCGTAGAGAAGTTTTGCGCCGTGAGTGATGATCCCGTTCCATTCTTGGTCTGTCCCTGGCAAGAAGCCCGGAACGTCGACAAACGTCACAACAGGGATGTTGAACGCGTCACAGAAGCGGATGAAGCGCGCTGCTTTTTTCGATGCTGGAATGTCCAAGCAACCCGCAAGAACTTGCGGCTGGTTCGCTACGATGCCGACTGAGCGGCCGTTGTAACGAGCAAAACCGACGAGGATGTTCTTCGCATAGTTTTGGTGAACTTCGAGGAAGTAGCCTTCGTCGACGGTCATCTTCACGAGCTCGAGCATGTCGTAAGGTTTTTTCGGATTATCTGGAATGAACGTGTTTAACGACTCTTCAACGCGGTCAGGGCGATCAGTCGAAGGCAGAACCGGAGCATCGTCGACATTATTCGATGGAAGGAACGTCAAGAGCTCGCGAATCATGAGCATGCAGTGTTTGTCATCGTTCGTCGCGAAATGCGAAACGCCAGATTTTGATGCGTGCGTGTTAGCGCCGCCTAGGTCTTCTTTCGTCACTTCTTCGTGCGTCACTGTCTTGATTACGTCAGGGCCGGTCACGAACATGTAGCTCGTATCTTTAACCATAAAGATGAAGTCGGTGATCGATGGCGAGTAAACCGCGCCACCTGCGCATGGCCCCATGATCGCCGAGATTTGCGGAACAACGCCTGAAGCGAGGGTGTTGCGAAGGAAGATGTCTGAGTAACCTGCGAGGGCTTCAACACCTTCTTGAATACGCGCACCACCTGAATCGTTGATACCAACGATCGGCGCACCGTTCTTCATCGCCATGTCCATGATCTTCAAAATCTTGTTCGCTTGCGTGCGTGACATCGAGCCGCCGAAGACAGTGAAGTCTTGGCTGTAGCAGTAAACGAGCTTTCCGTTTACGCGGCCGTAGCCCGTGATGACGCCGTCGCCGAGAATCTTTTTGTCGCCCATGCCGAAGTTTTGCGAGCGGTGAGTAACGAAACGGTCCATCTCAACGAAGCTGCCTGGATCGAGAAGGACGTCGATACGCTCACGTGCTGTTAGGCGGCCGCCTTCTTTGTGCTTTGCGATCCGGTCTTTGCCGCCGCCCTGAAGCGCTTCTTCGTTTTTGATTTCCAATCCCGCAACACGTTGTTCGGTGCGCGATTGAGTTACATCAGCTGTTGCCATGTGTTTTTCTCCGTCTCGTGACGAGCTGGTTTAAAATTGAGTCTTAAGTTTGAATTTCGGTTGGAAGAGCGAACGTTCAGAACGGGTCGTCGATCGGCGCGAGTGAACGTCGAAATCGGAGAGATTAGATTTATAGTATCTCATGCTCTATTTGCCTAACGTAGGGCTTGTGATTTCAAGGTGTTGAAAGCACAGACCCTACTCGCCGCGCAACGCGTTAGGCAAGGGAAGTGGGCGGCATTTAGGAGCGCCGCATCCACTGGTAATGAAGAGCGATTGGAAGGCTTATTCCGGCAGTTTTTCGATTTCGACGAGTGCTTTCCGGATGTTGAGTCGGCCGCGGCTCG
>CAJYOV010000122.1 GCA_913776405.1 Pseudobdellovibrionaceae bacterium | reverse complement strand
AACGGCGATTCCATGTTTGGTTGTCGATTTTCACGTCAGTCTCACGAAGAATCTCGATCACCTTTGCGGCTTCATCACGAGAAATGATCGGGCGAAGGCCAACGCTTGCAACGTTGTCTTTCGGGATCATGATCTTCATGCCGTTTTCGAGGATTTGGATCGAGTAAAACTCGTGCTTCTTGCCAAAGATTTCTTTTGCTTCGATGGCTGTGACCCGGCCAACGCCATGTCCAGGATAGACAGCGTTGTCGCCCACTTTAAAGGTCGCTTGGGCTGGAGTAGCTTCTGACATTAAAACTCCTGGGATTCGAGTGAGGCGCCGAGACCCGCTCTCCGAGCTTTGCCGAAGCAATTGCTCTAGACCGGTTCAGCACGCACCGCTTCACGAAGAAGCTGCAACGTTATACCACTCACCCAGCGAGAATTCAATGCAAGCGGGTTTGACAGGCCGAAATTGCGCTCAGAAGTTGAACTTAATTCCGGCCAAATCTGTAGGAAACTACGCAACCGCCGCTAATGCCGGATGACCGTGCCAGGGCCGGAACTAAATACCCTGTGCGGGCGGATTAGTTCTTCAGTTTGAAGCAGTAAAATCAGATGCAGCTGGAGTTTCGGTCCAGTTTCAGAACGCGAGGCACGCAATGGCCGTGACCGATCCGGCGACTTAAACTGAACTGAGACCGCATCTGATTCTGTATCTGCTGCTGAAAACTCAATCTACAACTGCAACCGGAACTGTACCCCGGAAACTGAAAAAGGCCCTGGGATCACCCAGAGCCTTTTAATTACGCAGTCGTCAGCCGTTTACTGAACTGAAATGATGAGAGCGTACGGCTGTTTGCCTGAAGCCGGGCCCTGAGGAACGTTTGTTCCTTTGATCCGGACTTCGTAGTTTCCAGCGGCGACTTGCTGCTCGAAGAGCTCGTTGTTGTTGATGTGATCGTTCAACGAGACTTCTTTGCCGTCGGCCATATTCACGACAACGAGATCGAGGTCGTTGACCAACGCTTTTGCGGCACCGGCGGCACCGGCTGCGTCCGTGTAAACTAATGTTGCCGTGAGCTTCGCTGACGACGAAACCTTAATTGGGTATGTGTGGCTTTCACCTGTCGCGAGGCCCGTGCGCTCGTCGACAACGATCGCAGTGCCGAGGTCTGTCGCTTTCGCAACGTCGACACGGCCGTAACCTTCGTCAACGTTTGGACGCTTCGTGAGAAGCTCTTGGCCTTTCGCTTTGCCGACTTCGCCGAACTGACCTGGGAACAAGTCTGTCGCCGTGTGCATGAGAGCCGCTTTCATGAGCGCGCCCGATGGGTTCGCGATCTTGCGAGTCTCAACCAAGTATTGGCGAACGACGGCCGCTGCACCCGCTGTGAGTGGCGTTGCCATCGACGTGCCGCCCGACCAGACATACTGATCGTTGTAAGCACCCCAAAGAACTTCAGCACCTGGAGCGTGTGAACGAACTGAGAGGATGTTCGTGCCCGGTGCTACGATTTCAGGCTTCAAACGACCGTCAGCCGTTGGACCACGCGACGAAAACGCCGCGATCCCTTGCGCGTTCTCTGAAAGCATCGAGCTTGCGATCGGCTCGGCACCCCAGTGTTCCGCACCTTGACGGAGTTCGATCATTTTCTTTTGGTAGCCGCCGTTCAGAACGTAGTTCTTCGACGCACCCACCGTTAAAACGTTTTTCGCAGTGCCTGGTGAACCGATCGAGTTTGCATCGATGCGGCCGTCTTTATCCATATCGACGCCCGAGTTGCCGGCAGCGAAGATGATGAGCATGTCTGGGTTTGCGGCTGTGAATTCATCCGTTTGTTGAGCGAATGAATCGTAACCGCCGAAGTCGCCCGCTTTACCCCACGAGTTTGTGTGGATGCGCGCGCCTGCCGTGTACGCCTTGCCATAAAGGTCGCCCAGCTTCGATGGAACGCCGAGACCACCGAGCATCGGGCTCCACATGCTTTGTGCGACAAGCGAAGCTTGGTAAGCGCCACCTTTCAAGAGGCCGTTGCCAGATTTCTCGCCCGAACCGAGAACCGAACCGGCAACGTGTGTGCCGTGGCCCATCGGGTCGTTCCAAGATTTT
>CAJYOV010000121.1 GCA_913776405.1 Pseudobdellovibrionaceae bacterium | reverse complement strand
GATCGCACGCATGAGCTCGCCTTGAAGAGCGCGCTTAGTTAATGCGCTGGCGTACGGTTCGTTCATCCAGGGGTACGGTTTGAATTATTAGATAGAGCAATCGGAACTTCTTGTGCCCTTAGGTCTCAACCAATCGAAGTGCTTTGATTTTCAACGCCGCCCTCTCCGAGCGTGCGACTCTGAGTCGCGATCGAACGTCGCCACGCAGGCTCAGAGATCAAAACTCGAAATCAGAATGGGTCTTTTAGCGAGGGTTTCAATTTTGAGGAACTCTTGGGTTACGTTTCGGAACAAAGCCCGGAACGGATTCGCGAGCAGACCGAGCGAGAGGCTTAGAAATTGCTCGCGGTCTTCATGAGACATGCCGACAACAAGCCGGGGAACCATGCCGTGTTCTGTTCCGGAAAGACGGATCGACTTGGCGGCTTTGATGAGCAAGTCTCGCTTCTGATCCACGATCTCAGTTTGACGTTCGGCTCCGGATTTTACGGTGACTGGAAAGCAAGTAAGGCGATCTTCGAACATTGGGATCAGGCCAAAATCTGGCGAGATGCGCACACGTGCCAGGGTGAGATCGGTTTGAGTTCTGAAAAGGAATTGCGCGCGCCGTACGTTCGTGAAGAAGGTCGCGTTTTTCGAAGATGAGTCTGGTCAGGGCAAAAACACTCGCTACCGGATCCGAATTTCTGAAGCGGCTCCCTCGCAAAAGTGATACAACTGAGCGATGCCTGAACTACCAGAGGTTGAAACGGTTCGTCGCGGTCTCGAAGAGCTCTTAGAAAATCATCCAACGATTGAGCAAATTCAGCTGACTCGTAAAGATATCCGTTTTCCGATTCCCAAAAATTTTGTTTCGGCCCTCGAGGGTCAGTCCATCACCGGCGTTCGCAGGCGTGCAAAGTACTTATTCATCGACACGCCGAAAGTTTCGCTCTTGAGCCACCTTGGGATGACAGGCAGTTGGCGAATTGAAACGAAAACACCCGCACATGATAAACATGATCACTGCTTTATCGAACTGAGCGATCGTCGGATTCTCGTCTTCCGCGATCCGCGTCGCTTTGGCGTTCTCGATCTCGTCAAGCCCGGTGAAGAATCGAAACACAAGCTGCTTAAGGCACTTGGGCCCGAACCACTCGATGAAACGAAGTTTAACGCCGACAGCTTTCACGAGCGCAGTCGGAAGCGCAAAGTCTCAATTAAAGTTTTCATCATGGATCAAAAGACAGTCGTCGGCGTTGGCAACATCTACGCGTCTGAAGCTTTGTTTCGGGCTAAGATCCGGCCCCAAAAGCTTGCGGGGAAGTTGTCGCGCCACGAGGCTCTTCGGTTAGTTGAAGCGATTCGATCAGTATTGACGGAGGCGATCGAGGCGGGCGGGTCGTCGATTCGAGATTACAAAAACGCGGGCGGCGAAAGCGGCGCGTTTCAAGACGCTCATCAAGTTTACGAGCGAGGCGGCGAGCCCTGCCGTGTCTGCGCCACACCGATCCGATCGAAAGTAATCGGTGGACGCAGCACGTATTGGTGCCCGAAGTGTCAGACTTAGCGCGTAGCGCGACCTGAGCGCGAAACTTGCGGCGCAGATTCGTCTGGTACAATCACGTCGCCTTGGCTGAATTCCGAACAGAAGTAATCAAATGCACGGAATGAATCTTTGAACGTCGTGCGCATGCGCGTGCAGATCATATCGCCTTGAGCAATCTTGAGGTAACCGTCACGGCGCGACTCGATGACCTCAGCTGACGGTCTAATTGCGTCGAAGATGCGAAGCGAGTCGGTCTGGTTGTAGTTCACTTCCGCTTGCGCGAATGAGCTAAAGAGTGAAAGGGCAGAGACAGCTAAGAACGACCACTTTGCGGACTTCATACAAACCTCTTTTTAAGATCAAAAAATCGGAAAACTTAAACTGAGTTGGAACCTATCGATTCAATGAAGTTGCAAAGCCGAAGCCTCTTCAGACCGCATTTAATCGAGACCCGCGACGGGTGCGCCCTTTTTTGTCAGGCAGATGTCGAATGTTCGACGGTCTGACGAAGGGGCTTCGGACCTAAGGCTTGAAGTAGCGAATGACCACTGACACGGAGAGGCTTCTTCTGTCGAACGTGCGTATGATGAAGGGGTGTCACTCCCTGTTCCGCATCGCGATTCGCACGCCCAAGACCTCATCAACCGAAAGCTTCCTGAGCTCGCGATCCTTGAGCGATTGATTCGTCATGCGGATGAGCAACTTCCCGGATGGGCGCGTGTTCAAATCGAAGACACGATCGCGCACGACGGCCTTGAATTCCCTCTGTATAGCATCGTGATCGGAAGTGAAGATAAGACCGCGCCCTGTTTTGGGATGGTCGGCGGCGTTCATGGTCTTGAGCGAATTGGCTCCGAAGTCGTACTCGCGTATTTTCAAAGTGTCATCGAGCTTGCGCAGTGGGACCGATCGATTCAGGAGCGCCTTCGTCACTCCAGAATCGTGCTCATGCCGATTCTCAATCCTGTAGGCATGTTTCACACCCGTCGTGCGAATGGGAACGGCGTTGATCTCATGCGCAATTCGCCTGCGGTTGCTGAAGAACCGCCGCCATTTCTCTTAGGCGGGCAGACCTACTCGAATCGGCTTCCTTGGTTCAGAGGCATCACTGAGAATCTCGACACGATGGAAAAAGAGAGTCGCGCGATGTGTAAGCTGATCGAGCGCGAAGTGTTTCCTTCGCGTGCGCCGCTGACACTCGATGTGCACTCTGGCTTTGGAACGGTTGACCGACTTTGGTTTCCGTACGCGAAATCGAAAAATCCGCCCCCTTCTCTTGAAGAGATCACGGCACTTAAACGATTGTTTGATCGCAGTTATCCGCATCATCCGTATCATATCGAACCTCAAGCAAAGTCCTACACGACCCATGGCGATCTTTGGGACTACTTGTTCGATGAGTATCGCGCGAAGCATCCCGGTAGTGCCGTGCCCTACGTGCCGTGGACACTTGAACTTGGAAGCTGGGTCTGGCTTAAGAAAAACCCGAAGCAATTCTTTTCTTCACTCGGTGCCTTTAATCCCATTCAGCCTCATCGCTTGAAGCGGATTTTAAGACGTCACCTGACCCTTTTTGATTTTCTTCACCGCTCGCTTTTAAGCCCTGAAGCCTGGGCGACTCTCGATCAAACAGCGCGCACTCAGATGCGAAATCGTGCATTGGAACTCTGGTATGACGAAAAAAAATGAACATTGGATTCTGATTCGGGGTCTCGCACGCGAGGCGAGACACTGGGCGGAGTTTCCCGCGAAACTGAAAGCGGGTCTGCGCGAAGCAGGAATTGAGCCACGAATCGACGCGATCGACTTACCAGGTGCCGGTCGATTCTCAGAGATGAAAGCACCGCTTACCATCGGTGAGATGACCGAGTTTGTTCGCGGCAAATATCTCGAGATCCGTCGGCAAATGCGTGAACGGGGTGAGACGCCGCCGGAAGTGACGCGCTTAGTTTCGATCTCTCTTGGCGGAATGATTGCAAGCGACTGGCTGCAACGTTGGCCGCAAGATTTCTCCGGCGCTGTGCTGATGAACACGAGCTTCAAAGGTTACTCTCCGGTGTACCGCCGCTTGAAACCAAACGCGATGAAAGAACTCGTTTCAGTTTTAAAAGCGCAAGATCCGCTCGAACGCGAAACTCGCGTTTTGAATCTCGTGAGTAACCGTGAAGATCTGATTCCAACGATGGCTCAGGATTGGGCCAAGATCGCGGAAGAGCGCCCAGTCTCGATGGAGAATTTCTCGCGTCAACTTCTGGCAGCGACGCTCTATTCGCCGAAGCAAGAGCCGCCGGCTGCGCCAGTTTTGATTCTCGGCTCGAAGCAAGATCGCATGGTCGATCAGTCGTGCTCGAAGGTGATTGCTCGAAAATGGGCCGCCGATTACGAAGTGCACGAGTCTGCGGGGCACGATCTGACGTTGGACGATCCAGATTGGACCGTACAAAAGATTGTAGCGTGGGAACTTGGCTTGAATGAATTGCTTGGAGCTTAAGGGGAGAATCTACCCAGGGTTGGTAGACCTTCCTGAAAGTGACGAATTTGGGCCTGATCTGATTGAGAAAACAGGGACTTAGCTGCTATTTTCGCTGGGTCCGAGATTGCAGAGTTAGAGTGGAAGCACCTTTTGGAGGAGCGATGGTTCAACGCCTGGTTTTAACAGCCTTATTCGTAGCGACGGCGCCGCACATCAGTTTCGCGGCAGGCGCGGGCGACGCTTCAGCATCGACGTCGACGACATCGAATGCGGTTGCTCCAAAAGATGCGACTCTCAAACTTCCAGCAAACGGCGCGAAGAATCGCAAAGTCTCAACACCTTCGAACTTCTCGCTCGGCGTGACCGTGGGTCAAGAGGGCTACATCAGCCGCTCCGCTGAAGCGACCGGAACAAACGCATACACGGAAGTTGGTGGTCGACTGAAATATCAATCGACTCAAAACTCTGAAAAAGAACGCCACCGTTTCGGTGCAAAACTCGATGTCGGGTTTACGACGGCAACGGCGGTTGAGAACTACACGAACTTCGAGGCGCCCGAAGCTTACCTCGCTTACACCAGCCTTGATCTAGCAAAGCCAAATAGCGATCCGGGTCAGCTCTTTACAGAGATGACCATCGGTCGTCGCAAACAGCTTTGGAGCCAAGTCGATTCTGAATGGATGATGGGTCTCACACAGCCACTCAACAAGTTCGACGGTCTTCGTCCAACAGAGCAGGGCTTAATGGGCGCGTTCGCAACGTTCGGTGGTGCGGGTGTTTCGTTCACGGCTTTCGCTTCTCCACTCTATATCCCAGAGCAAGGCGCGCCTTACGAAGTAACTGATGGAAAGTTCTCGTCGACGAGCCCTTGGTGGTCGTCTCCACCTGATACTTTGATCTTAAGCTTAGGCACTTCGCCAGTTCGTTCGCCGGTGAATTACTCACTCAACATTCCAGCGATTAGCTCGATCGTGTCGCAAGCGTCTTACGGTGGCATCTTGCGCATCCAAGATCCAAACTCGAAAGACGGCTTTTTCATTCAAGGGTCGGTTTTACGTTCACCGCAGAACTCACTCGCTCTTTCGTTTGCGGGCAAACTCACGCTCGGCGATTCTTCAACGTATGGTGATGTCGATGTCTACCCTGAAGTCGTTTACCACACGGTTCTGGGCGGTGACATCGGCTACTCGGAAGACTTCTTTTCTGTTTCGCTCTCAGGGCTCAGAGAAAATCCAGATCAGCCGAGCCAAAACGCCGATCTTACTTCGCAACGTTTCAACCCGATGACGATGTTGAGTCCTTCGATCGAGCTTCGTCCGTTCAGTGACACGATGTTTGCGCCAAAGCTTCGCTTCTCTTACGTGAACACAGACGGCGGTGAAGTCTCAGCTGTCGGCAAGTTCGCTGCAAACGGCAACGTCTTCGGGCCGCGCACGATGTTCCGTAAAGCGATCAGTTCGTCACTCAACACGACTCTCTACCGCAATCAGCGTTATCATCTTTCGGCGGGCGCACGTTGGATCGAAGAGCTCGAAGAACAAGGTTCTATCGTGATGACCGATCTTCGTTTGGGCATCGGGCAGGCATGGGCGATTTCGCTCCAAGGCGACGTCTTAGGAAGCCGCAAGCCGACCGATGAAACCGACACATTCATCGCACGCTTCCGGGCCAACGACCGGGTTGCCGGTCGAGTGACTTACTTGTTTTAAGATCCCATTTCGAGCCGCGTCTCACGAGCGGCTTGCTCATCTCAAATTAGTTTAGGCTTGAGCTACGCCGAGTCGCATCGGGTACCAGGATAACGACTCCCAGGTCTTCCATATTCGCGACGGTGTTTAAATTTCGTTAAGCGCACTACGTTAATTTCCGATAAAGAGGTATGCGCTTTCGATCTCGTGACCCTCAAAATTTCTTGAAGCGGCTCGTTTTGTTGAGCGTGTTGACACTTGTGTCGGCAACTCCGCTGAACGTTGTTTTCGCTTCGACGGGGATCACGTACCAAGGTCGCATCTTAAAACCAGACGGCTCACCGCTTACGGGTTCAAATGTTCTCTTCCGTCTGCAAATTCGCACTCCGGGTTCACAGAACTGTTTGATGTACGAAGAACAGCAAGCCCAAAACATGAGCTCAAGTAACGGCATGTTCTCGCTGACACTGAACGATGGAAGCGGCGTACGTAACGATACGACGGGCTTCGGTCTCGATCGCGTCTTTTCTAATCGACAAGCCTTCACCTTCGATGCATCGACTTGTGCGATCGGAAACCAGTTCTCGCCGAGCCCTGACGATGGCCGAAAGCTTCTCGTTTATTTCAAAGACGAAACTATGTCCTCGTGGGAGCCTATGCCCACGCAGAACATTAACTACGTGCCCCTCGCGATTCAATCGATGAACGTCGGCGGTTACTCAGCGGACAATCTTTTGCGCTTCGCCGAATCAGACGGAACTCTGGTCAACACATCGCCGCTTAACAACGCGCAGTACACCGAACTTCTTGCCCTCGTAAACGGAACTTCAAACGCATTCGAGAAAGCCGGTAAACTGGGTGGCGTCTCGCTGCCTCCACTTGGTGCAGCGCAAGCGGGCAAAGTGCTCTCATGGAACGGCACGGGCTGGACCGCGAGCGATACCGTGCCTTCGGACTCAATCACCACGGTGAAAGTTCAAGACTCTGCCATCACGTC
The DNA here is from genome assembly GCA_913776405.1 of Pseudobdellovibrionaceae bacterium. Lineage (GTDB taxonomy): Bacteria > Bdellovibrionota > Bdellovibrionia > Bdellovibrionales > JAMPXM01 > CAJYOV01. The sequence continues at coordinate 1,383 of CAJYOV010000121.1, read as the reverse complement.
TGCAAAGATCGCTGACGGCACGATCACGGGCTCGGATCTCGCGACGGCGATTTCGATCAACACAACCGGCGCGATTTCTTCAACGGGAACGATTTCATCGAACGTCTCGAGCACGCGCGATGTTCGCTTATTCGATACGGATCTAGCGCCGAATGAGAATTACATTTCGCTTAAAGCACCTGCGTCGCTTGCAAACAACTATTCGTACGTTTGGCCAGCGAACTACGGAACATCCTCACAAGTTCTCACCACAGACGGCGCGGGTGGCTTAACGTGGGCCGCGCCGGGCGTGTCGAGCCAATGGACCAACGGCGCAGCTGGCGCTATCTCGTACTCGGGCGGTAACGTCGGGATCGGCACGACAGCGCCCCCTCAGGCTCTCAGTGTCGTTGGCGATGCAAAGTCAATCTCGGTTTCTCAAACAAATTACTCCTACTTAGCAACACCGACGATCGGTGCCCAATTCGGCGCCTGGGACGGGGCTTACACGAACGCGGGCGGTATCAAATTTCACAGGTGGTCGGGAACTGGGACCAGCCACTTCACGGCGTACGTTGGTCAGGCAGCAAATGCTTCTGCCGACTGGGGTCTCGATTTCCGCACGGATAATCTCTCGAATTTTGGCGATGCGACGACCTCACGCATGTTCATCTCAAGTAACGGGAAGGTCGGTGTCGGTACGACTGCGCCGACGGCGAAACTTCACTTAGCAGCCGGCTCAGCGACGGCTTCGACAGCTCCGTTGAAATTCACAACTGGCACACTTCTTACAACGCCAGAAGACGGCGCGATGGAATACGATTCTGCAAGCGGCCTCTACTTCACGATCGGTTCAACTCGTTACATCATTCCGACGAACACCGCAGCCGGAAATTATTCCAACGTAAACACGATCTCGAACTCGGGAGGCTCAATCACGATGACTCCCGCTGCAGGCAACTCGGTCATCGTGAATCAATCGACAGTCTCGACGTCGTCAACAACAGGTGCGCTCGTCGTTAACGGCGGCGTCGGCGTCGCGGGCGCACTCAACTCGGCTGGCAATATCACATCAGGCGGTTCGATTACAGCTACAAACTCGGTCTACGCTCCGCAACTGTACGGATCAAACGCTGCAAGCGGTAATATTAAAATCGACGGCACGTCTAACGCGACTAAAGGAAATGTCTTGCTCGCAACTGGTGGCGGAGGAGTCGGCATCGGCACGACTGCGCCGGCCTACTTGCTCGATGTGAATGGCTACGCGCGTTCTGTCAGCGGGTTGATGATCGGTGACAATGCAGGCTCGCCCAATCAAACGATTACGGCTACGACTTCAGGTGGGTTCGATTCCACGACGTTTGGAAGTCACTTAGCGGGCGCGAATTGGTACTTTAAAACATC